>NZ_CBDKZX010000089.1:0-14846 GCF_965301105.1 Kluyvera sp. | reverse complement strand
AGTGGGAAGGCGTGCAACATGCGAAAAAAAAGCCCGTACTTGCGTACGAGCTCTTTCTCAAAGATGGCGGTGAGGGGGGATTGACTCGCTTCGCTCGCCCCTTCGGGGCAGCCCGCTCACTGCGTTCGCGGTCTGTCCAACTGGCTTTCGCCAGTTGTCGAACCCCGGTCGGGGATTCTCATCCCCCCGCAGGCGTGCAACATGCGAAAAAAAAGCCCGTACTTGCGTACGAGCTCTTTCTTAAATATGGCGGTGAGGGGGGGATTCGAACCCCCGATACGTTGCCGTATACACACTTTCCAGGCGTGCTCCTTCAGCCACTCGGACACCTCACCATATTGTTTCGCTGCTCACCGTAGGTGGTCAACGGGGCGCTACTATAGGGAGTTGACCTGAAACGGTCAAGCATAATTTATGCATTCTTTTCCGTTCGGTTAAGCATTGAGCACTCCCCCGCGAAAAACAGCGGGGGAGTGGCGATTAGCGCTGGGAATCAAGCTGTTCGCTATTCTTCACCACATCCTGCGCTTTCGTGTAGCTTTCGATAAGCAGCTGATAGGCCGGGAAGACTTTGGTGTAAATCTCGGCCCATTCGGCGGCGTCCGGACGGTTCCAGGTCCGCTGCAGCTCGGAAGCGACGGCTGCGGTATCCATCGGTACGACACCGGCCTGGACCACACGGGCGAGCGTGATTTCCTGCGCCATTTTGCTGTAGGTGCCGGAGGCATCGATCACCGCAAACACCTTATAACCGTCAGCAACGGCGGCAATCGCCGGGAACGCCATGCAGACGCTGGTGATGGTGCCGGCGATAATCAACGTTTTACGGCCGGTCGCTTTCACCGCGGCGACGAACTCCGGGTTATCCCAGGCGTTGATTTCGCCTTTACGCGCGATGTATTGCGCATGCGGCGCGTTTTCATGAATTTCCGGAATCAAGGGGCCGTTTGGCCCTTGTGGTACGGAAGCGGTGGTGATCACCGGCAGCCCGGCAAGCGTCGCCATCTTCGCCAGCGCCGCGGCGCGTGCGCGCAGCTCAGGCATTGGCATATCGCCAACCGTCTGGAACAGACCGCTTTGATGGTCAATTAACAGCATTGCGGTATCATTCACATCAATAACCGGACGTGCACCGTTGAAATTAGCGGGAGTAGACATTCCTTTCACCTCTGTTGTTTAGATTTGACCAAAGCGGCCGGAGTTAAAATCGCGTACAGCTTCAGCGATTTCGGTTTGACTGTTCATCACGAAAGGGCCGTAACCAACAATCGGTTCATTAATAGGTTCGCCAGCCAGTACCAGCACTTTCGCATCGCTGTTGGCGTGCAGATGCACACGTTCACCCTGATGGCTGAATACCACCAGTTGCGCTTCCTGCACGGTGCTTTCACCGTTGACCGTGACGCTGCCTTCCAGTACCACCAGCGCGGTGCTCCAGCCATCGGGCTGCGTGAAGGTGGTCTCTTTATTCTGTTTAAGCTGCATATCCCAGACGTTAAGCGCTGAGAAGGTGCGGGCCGGACCCGTGGCATCGGCGTAACGTCCGGCGATTGCCCGCAGCGATCCGCTGTCGTCTGGCAAATCGACCACAGGAATGGCTGCGGCTTCAATGCTCTGATAGCCCGGCGCAGTCATTTTGTCTTTTGCCGGCAGGTTGACCCACAGCTGAATCATCTTCAGTTCGCCACCGCGATTAGCAAACGCCGCCGAGTGAAACTCCTGATGCAGAATTCCCGCACCTGCCGTCATCCACTGTACGTCGCCTGGGCCAATAACCCCGCCTTTACCGGTGGAGTCACGGTGTTCCACTTCGCCAGCGTAGACGATAGTGACCGTCTCAAAACCACGGTGCGGATGCTCGCCGACGCCGCGCTTTGCGCCATCTGCCGGGAAGCTGTGCGGCCCGGCGTAGTCGAGCAGTAAAAATGGGCTCAGGCTTTCGCCGTGCGACTGATACGAAAAGAGCGAACGTACCGGGAAGCCATCGCCCACCCAGTGCGGACGTGGCGCGGTATAAACACCTGTAATCTTTTTCATCTGTTTCTCCTGGGGAGTGAGCGTTGATGTGGATTAGCTTATATTCAGGATTAAATTCCCGGTAGATGGCAAAAATGGCCTACACTGTTGCAAAAATAGAACAATGGAGTGGATATGCAGGATCTCAATGATTTCGCGTGGTTTGTCCGCGTGGTCGATCACGGCGGTTTCGCGGCGGCGGGTAGGGCGCTGGATATCCCCAAATCGAAACTCAGTCGCCGTATTGCCCAGTTGGAAGAACAGCTCGGCGTACGTTTGATTCATCGCACGACCCGGCAGTTTACGGTGACCGAGGTCGGCCAGACCTTTTATCAGCACTGTAAAGCGATGCTGATTGAAGCAGAGGCGGCGCAGGAGGCAATTGCGGTGCTACAGGCTGAACCGCGCGGCAGCGTCAGGTTGACCTGTCCGGTCACACTGCTGCATGTTCACGTCGGTCCGATGCTGGCGCGCTTTATGATGCGCTATCCCGGCATACAGATTCAGCTTGAAGCCACCAATCGGCGGGTTGATCTCGTGGCGGAGGGCATCGATGTGGCGATTCGCGTTCGACCCAGGCCTTTTGACGATAGCGATCTGGTCATGCGTGTACTGGCCGATCGCGGGCATTGCCTGGTGGCTAGCCCGTCGCTGGTGGCGTCCTTGGGTAAACCCCGCTCGCCGGATGAGCTCAGCCGCTGGCCGGGGCTGAGTATGGCGGCCGGAAAGCATGTTCATAAGTGGTTACTCGGTGGGCCGGAAGGAGCAAAAGCAGAGGTCCATTTCGCGCCGCGCCTGATTACTGGCGATATGCTGGCGCTGCGCGAAGCCGCTGTTGCGGGGGTTGGCGTAGTGCAACTGCCGATCCTGATGGCCCGAGAGCAGTTGGCAAATGGCACGCTGGTTCGTGTACTGGACGACTGGGAGCCGAAACGCGAGGTGATTCACGCGGTATTTCCTTCACGCAGAGGGCTATTGCCAGCCGTGCGGGCGCTGGTGGATTTTCTCAGTGAAGAGTATGCGCAGATGACTGAGGAGTAATTTACCGTCGGCAGTCTGCCACCGGTAAATCATACATGGTGAAAAATCAGGGAATAACCTTGCTCGCGCCAGTGCTGTAACAGCTCCTGTTGCCGACGGGTTGGCGTGATGCCGGTCCAGACGATCAGCTGCTGTCCGGGAAACAGCTCCGGGCGAGGAGATTCCTGGGGTTCAGCGAGCACGGCAATATGCCAGCCTTGCTGAGACAGACGCCAGGCTTCAAGCCACAGACGGGTGCGGTCTTCGGTATCCCAGCCGATAAGCAGTGCATCTTTCCCTGCTTTTTTACGCGCTTCGGCGAGGCAGGAACAGACAAACTCAATCAGAACACCGTCAAGCAGGCTACACATGATGCGCGCGGTATTTTGATCGAGGCTGATGCGCTGGCGGACGGGGATAAAAACGTGGTCGATCAGGTCGCCAGAAGCGTGCTCGCGGCTCAGGGCGCGGATTTTAGCCCGCAGCTTGGCGGGATGCGCAAAGCGAAGCGCCGCCATCATTTCTTCCTGCAGCGTCAACCAGTCGTCGTGGGCCGTGACCTTACTTTGTTCCAGCAGGGCTTTCACTTTGCCCACCGGTACGCCGTTCTTAATCCAGCGTTTTATCTCTTCGATACGCTGGATGTCCTCCTCGTCAAACTGGCGATGCCCACCTTCACTTCTTTGGGGTTTCAACAACCCATAGCGACGTTGCCAGGCTCGTAGGGTGACAGGGTTGATACCACATCGTTCGGCGACATCGCCTATGCTGTAAAATCCCATTCAGCCCTCATCTCTAAGCTTGTACGTCTCGTGAAATAATTACGTATCGGTACCAATTGTACAATTTATAATTTATTGTACAGCTGGTTTTTAATCAAGCGAAGAGAGAAAAGCCCTAATATGGTCGGGATGTGAAGAGGAACAAATTATCTCGTTGATATAAAGGAGAAAATGATAGCCTTACGCCTGCCACCTGGCGGTGACAGGGGAACATATGCGGTTACAATTCAGTTTTTTTCTCAGGCCATGCCACGGCGGGGATGCCGTGAAAACAGGGGGATGCAAACAAATGGCCCTGGAATTCCGTGATGCCAGCTGACTCCAGCCACATCCACTCTTCTGCCTTTTCCACGCCCACTGCGGATACCCCAATTTCAAGCGAAGTACAGCATTTGATAATGGCATGAATAATGGCCTGGCGTGGCCCGCTTTTGTGTACATCCTGAATAAGGTCGCGGTTGATCTTAATTCTGTCGGGTTGAAATTGCGCGAGCAGCTGCAGGCCAGCGAATCCCGCGCCAAAGTGATCGATAGCGACACTTATCCCCGCGCCTTTCAACGCGCGTACCGCGCGGCTAAAGCCATCGAACTGGGAAATGGCTTCGCTTTCAGTGAATTCCACGATGATCTGCTCAGGAACGAGATGATTCTCGGCGATGGCCTGAAGCAATATTTCGACCGCATCCGGCACGTTGACCAGCGTCATCGGCAAAATATTGACGGACAGAGTGCAGTCGCCCAGATCCAGCGCCGCGGCCAGCGCAAAAGCCGTCTTTTTGCTATGTAAATCTGCCAGATAGATCTCATCGCTGCTCAGGCCAGCGAAATAGGCCTGCGGTGAGTCGCCAGAGGTGGTACGTAGCAGCGCTTCAAGGGAGATAACTTCACGAGCGAGAGGGTCGATGATCGGCTGAAAGGCAAAACCGCAGCTGGCCTCGGGGTTTAACTGTTGAGGAGAAAGGCGTCGAGTCCGTTCAGTCGCGATAAAATCCCAACTATCGGCAGAGGGGATTTCGAAGTAATTCTCTTTTTCGATGGCTTCCACGAAAGTCCGGAAAAACTGCAACGCACGATCGCGATAGGTCAGTTGATAGCGTGAGGTTCCCTTATCAAGAATAACTTGTAATACCTCATCCCTTCCGTGTTCGCGCAGATCGAAAAGCTCCATTCCCGTCATACCAAAGCGCCTTGAGGGGCTGTAATCGCAGAGAAGTTCAACCACATTGTAGTGACGGTTATCTGCACAGATAGCGTGATAAATCGCTTTTACGTTCTCTTCAGGGCCTTCAAGTAGCTGGAAAAAGTGGGTGCCGTTGAATAACAGGATCCCCGTTACATCTGCACGATTATTCTTGATATTGGCGTCGGCGACCATACTTTCGAGCGCTTTTACCGGGACATCATCACGAAGATGACTGCGGTAGATAATAGTGGTGAGCATGATTTTCCGGCATAGGAGGGGAATGTCCTCTAACCCTACCAGATTACGCTGCGCTTAACACATTAAATTAACATGGTTTTTACCTGTTAAGCATCTTATGTCTTTCTGGAAATAACTGAGCCCGCTGGCGTCAAACTATCCTCGTGATTTGGTGTACACATATTACGATTTATCTGATGCATTAAATGCCATTAACTATATGAAAATAAAAGATTAGCATTTTTTGTTAAATATGATTCGTTCGGTTGTACAGATTTTGTGTACAATTTTTTGTATCGTTTAATCACACACTGTTTATCTTTTACTTATCTCGTACAGGAGAAACACATGCAGCAAAATGGTTACATTTTTGATACGGCTGGTGCCATTGCACAGTATTTCAATAAGGCCAGCTTGCCAACGCAGCAGGAAACGCTGGGTCAGATTGTGGTCGAGATACTGCACGATGGTCGTCACCTTAACCGTAAAGCGCTTTGTACGAAGTTACTGAGTCGGCTGGAGAAAACCTCGTGCGAGAAGGAGAAAGGCCACTACAACGCGTTGATCGGTCTGCTTTTTGAGCGTTGAATGGCGTACTCAACCCTCGATCGCGGCTGCGAACGAGGGACAATCGAAAGAGAGAGCGTAGTAATGAAGCGAAGTGACATTGAGAAACTGACTGACGAACTTATTGGGCAGGCAGTGTTGTTATTACTCAAGCGTAAGGCGCCGGTAAACTCGATGGCTCTACTTACCGAACTGCGTTCTCTGCAGGCGATCGAAACCGACGCGAGTCGACGCCGTGTCTATACATCGGTCATTGCTGATATTGAGGCGGTACTGATGGATAAAAACCAGGAAACGAAGCAGCAAATCACGCGTGGACAGATGGAAGTGGTCCAATCGTTATCGGGTAAAAGCGCAAGCTTAAACTCAGGAAAGGGAAAAGTGCACTGAGACCTTACTTTTATTAATGGTGAAAAAAATGAACGCAGCAATGACTCAACAACCCGATATTTACAGCGCGTTACGCGATCATTCTCTGTCAGACCATTTTCGTCACTCTGGTGAAGTGCTGGCTGAAGAAGCGGTTGTTTTAGGTTCCATCATTCGCCATATTCTGATGCGGGGAGAATGTATTAATAATAAAAATATCATTTTATCCCTTGTACAGCGTTTGGAGGTTACCGAAGACATTGTTCAGGCCGACGTGATTAGAAATACGCTGGAGATTGTTGTGGGTCATACCATGGATGATATTTGAATATAAGGTTCGATAATCGTTAAATATTAAACGGTTGGTCAATAATTCATTATCGACCTTTCCCTGTTTCGCCTTCACTGGATAACTTCATCATGCGTAGAGACGACTATGTACGGACAAAGCATGCCGATTTTTGGCTTTCGGATAATTATCTCAGGCAGGGACTCGAGAGCATCTTTACCCAGTTCTCATTGGCGGATGACACAATTCGCTATGTGTTTTTAACCGAGCAGAGATACAGTGAAGTTCGCGAATATAATTATGATCTACAAACAACAAAAATAGTGTTACTGACCGATAGCTCATTCTTTCAATTTCTGAATAACGGGTCGATTTATCAATTTCCAATGCGGTCAAGCATTGAGGAATTGCAGCGGTTTGTTATTTCAATTGCTGATAAAACAGAAGAGCCGCGAATGTATAAATCGTCGGTTTCCTTAAGCCAACGTGAACGGCTGTTAATTGATTTAATTAAGCAAGGCAAACGGATCGCCGATATGAGTGAGCTGATGGATCTGCATATCAAAACGGTTTACCAGGCACGCCAGTCGCTGATGAAAAAAATAGGCTGTAGTGGGGCCGTGGATTTGATGCACAAACTGCACAGTGACATCTTCAAAAATTGGCTGGCGGAAAGTCACCGGTTGCATTGAGTTTGCTGCTGGCAGGCCGATGAATAAAAAAAGCCCGCGTACTGACGCGGGCTTTTTTTCATATCTGCATCGAATTACATACGTTCTACGGTTTCAATACCCAGGGTATCGAGGCCGAGTTTCAGCGTTTTCGCCGTCAGCAGCGCCAGTTTCAGGCGGCTATTACGCACCGCTTCGCTCTCGGCAGAGAGGATTGGGCAGTGCTCATAGAAGCCAGAGAACAGACCGGCCAGATCGTACAGGTAGGCGCACATCACGTGCGGCGTACCGTCGCGAGCAACCACGTTCAGCGTTTCTTCGAACTGCAGCAGGCGTGCGGCCAGTTGGGCCTCACGCTCTTCGGTAATGGTAACCGCGGCGTTAACGATCTCGCTTTCTTCCAGCTCCGCTTTACGGAATACGGACAGCACGCGAGTATAGGCATACTGCATATACGGCGCGGTGTTGCCTTCAAAGGCCAGCATATTGTCCCAGTCGAACACGTAGTCGGTGGTGCGGTTTTTGGAGAGATCTGCATATTTCACCGCGCCGATACCGACGGCGTTAGCCAGTTTTTCCAGCTCGTCTGCCGGCATATCCGGGTTCTTCTCTGCCACCAGACGACGCGCGCGCTCCAGCGCTTCATCCAGCAGATCTGCCAGCTTCACGGTACCGCCGGCGCGGGTTTTGAACGGCTTGCCGTCTTTACCCAGCATCATGCCGAACATGTGGTGCTCCAGCGGCACGGAATCCGGAACGTAGCCCGCTTTACGCACGATGGTCCACGCCTGCATCAGGTGCTGGTGCTGACGGGAATCGATGTAATACAGTACGCGGTCGGCGTGCAGCGTTTCGTAGCGATATTTCGCACAGGCGATATCGGTGGTGGTGTACAGGTAGCCGCCATCCTTTTTCTGGATGATGACCCCCATCGGCTCGCCTTCTTTGTTCTTGAATTCGTCAAGGAACACCACGGTTGCGCCTTCGCTCTCTACCGCCAGACCTTTGGCTTTGAGATCGGCTACGATACCCGGCAGCATCGGGTTGTACAGGCTTTCACCCATCACGTCGTCACGGGTTAGCGTCACGTTCAGGCGATCGTAGGTCAGCTGATTCTGGGACATGGTAATGTCGACCAGCTGACGCCACATTTTACGGAAGTATTCGTCGCCGCCCTGCAGCTTCACCACGTAGCTACGCGCGCGCTCGGCGAAGGCTTCGTCTTCGTCGTAATGTTTTTTTGCATCGCGGTAGAAACCTTCAAGGTCCGCCAGCGCCATTTCGCCGGCGTTGTCCTGCTGCTGCTTTTCCAGCCACGCAATCAGCATACCGAACTGGGTGCCCCAGTCGCCGACATGGTTGGCGCGGATAACCTTATGGCCCATCAGCTCAAGGGTACGTACCGCGGCGTCGCCGATGATGGTGGAGCGCAGGTGGCCCACGTGCATCTCTTTGGCGACGTTTGGCGCGGAGTAGTCGACCACGATGGTCTGCGCTTCCGGCTGCGCGATGCCCAGACGATCGCTTTTCAGCGCCTGAGTGACATGCTCGGCCAGGAAGGCGGGATCGAGGAAGATATTGATAAAGCCCGGCCCGGCGATTTCCACTTTATTGGCGATGCCATCAAGCTGGAGATGAGACAGTACCTGCTCTGCCAGTTGTCGCGGCGCCATGCCCAGCTTCTTAGCAACCGCCATCACGCCGTTAGCCTGATAGTCGCCGAACTGTACTTTTGCTGACTGACGAACCTGTGGTTCGCAATCGGCAGGTGCGCCTGCCGCAATCATGGCCTGACTGACTTTTTCTGAGAGAAGAGCCTGAATATTCACCGGAATACCTTACGTTTTAGACGCCGTCACCATGCTGGTTCAGCGCCGGGTGTGGATAAATTAAGGCGGGAGTATACTGCATTTGCCGGATGCCGTCAGCATTGGCCCAACGCCGCTTGAACAGGGATTAATCGCTTGTCCGCCTCATAGGTTGGTTCAGCGCCAACAACAGGGTAGATTAGCCTTTTCATTGATTAAGAGTAGGGCTGAAATGGCAAACTGGCAGACGATGGCACAGCTACAGGATATTTCTGCGGATCTCCCGCGCTTCACCGAGGCGCTCAGCGCGCTTGCCCGGCGACTGGGGTTGGATATTGCGCCGCTCAACGCTGACCACATTTCGTTACGCTGCCATCAGAATGCCACTGCCGAACGCTGGCGAGCCGGTTTCGAGCAGTGCGGTACGCTGCTGTCGGAAAACATTATCAATGGTCGTCCTATCTGCCTGTTCAAACTCGATGAGCCGGTCTGCGTCGCGCACTGGCAGTTTACGGTCGTTGAACTGCCGTGGCCGGGGGAGAAGCGTTATCCCCATGAAGGTTGGGAACATATTGAAATCGTCCTGCCGGGCGAACCGGCGCAACTTAACGCCCGCGCGCTGGCGTTGCTGTCCGATGACGGCCTGAGCCAGCCGGGTATTTCGGTGAAAACCAGCTCGCCGAAAGGGGAACGCGAACGCTTGCCCAACCCCACCATGGCGGTGACTGACGGCAAGGTGACGGTAAAATTTCATCCGTGGACGATTGAAGAGATCGTCGCCAGTGAGCAGGCAGTGTAACAATGTGAGCTAACGCGGGGTCTGTCGCACGGAACAGTGGCATGATCGGACGCTGGAGAAAAAGGGAGAGAGACATGGCATTGCTGGAGATCTGCTGTTACAGCACGGAATGCGCGGTTATCGCGCAGCAGAACGGGGCCGACCGCATTGAACTGTGCGCCGCGCCGTTGGAAGGTGGTCTGACGCCGTCGTACGGCGTGTTGAGAGCCACGCGCCAACGGGTGACGATACCCATCCATCCCATTATTCGCCCGCGAGGCGGTGATTTTTGTTATACCGACGGTGAGTTTGCCGCCATGCTGGAAGATGTTCGCCAGGTTCGTTCGTTGGGGTATCCCGGCGTTGTGATTGGCGTGCTCAACCCGGAAGGGCAGGTCGATATCCCACGGATGCGACAAATTATGGTAGCCGCGGGGCCGCTGGCGGTGACATTCCACCGGGCGTTTGATATGTGTGCGAATCCGCTGCAAGCTGCTGATGCACTGGCGGAATTAGGTGTCGCCCGCATACTGACTTCGGGGCAACAGCCATCGGCGGAAAAAGGTATTTCATTAATTCGGGAACTAATCGCCCGTAACGATACTCCAACCATTATGGCGGGTGCAGGAGTAAGAGCGAGCAACCTTACGCTCTTCCTGGAAGCAGGCGTCAAAGAAGTGCACAGTTCAGCGGGGCAATGGCTGCCCTCCGACATGCGTTATCGCAACCCCGGATTGTCAATGTCA
This sequence comes from Kluyvera sp., assembly GCF_965301105.1. Classification (NCBI taxonomy): domain Bacteria; kingdom Pseudomonadati; phylum Pseudomonadota; class Gammaproteobacteria; order Enterobacterales; family Enterobacteriaceae; genus Kluyvera; species Kluyvera sp. Next base: position 4,380 of record NZ_CBDKZX010000089.1, on the reverse strand, counting down.
ACGGATCCTGAAGCTGATGAGTATTCGCGTTATGCCGTCGACGGCGCGGCAGTGGCCGCAATGAAAGCGATCATCACGCAGCATGAGTAGCTAACGTTTTTTACCGCGCGTCATATCGCCCAATATGATGCTTGCTTGTACCAGGCCCCTGCCCATTAAACAGGGGCCTTTTTTTCTCCGTCATATTTCAACCTGCCACTGCGTTGGCTTTCCTCGCTCGCCCCAGTCACGTACTGATGTACGCTCCAGGGGACTCGCTGCGTCGCCGCCTTGTTGCAGGCTGAAATATTTAGGAGAAAATGTGCCTGGGAACGGAAAATAGGGTTATGGCTTCCGGGCAATCAGCACCGCGCGCAGCGGGGCGGGATAGCCCTCCACCGTTTTGCTCGGGTCGTTCGGGTCAAGGAAGTCAGCCAGCGACTCGGTCACCATCCACTCAGTGCGGCGCTGCTCTTCGGTGGTGGTCACGCTCATATCAGCGATGCGTACGTCGACAAAGCCGCACTTCTCGAGCCAGTTTTTCAGCGCCAGCGCGGACGGAATAAAATAGACGTTACGCATTTGCGCGTAGCGGTCGCCCGGCACCAGCACCGTATTCTCGTCGCCTTCCACCACCAGCGTTTCCAGTACCAGCTCACCCTCGCTGACCAGCTGATCTTTCAACTGCCAGATATGCTCCAGCGGCGAGCGGCGGTGGTACAACACCCCCATTGAAAAGACGGTATCAAACGCTTTCAGCGCCGGAAGCTGCTCGATACCCAGCGGCAGCAGGTGCGCGCGCTGATCGTTACCCAACAGCTTACGGACCGCTTCAAACTGGCACAGGAACAGTTGGGTCGGGTCGATACCGACTGCCAGATGCGCGCCTGCGCCAATCATGCGCCACAGGTGATAACCGCTGCCGCAACCGACGTCGAGAATGGTACGTCCACTCAGGTCAGACAGATGCGGTAATACGCGCTCCCATTTCCAGTCGGAGCGCCATTCGGTGTCGATGTTAACGCCATACAGTGAAAACGGCCCTTTACGCCATGGCATCAGATTACGCATCAAGGTATCAATGCGTTTACGCTGGCCTTCACTCAGCGGCGTTTCGCTTTCCGCGGTGACACTGTGCAGCAGGTCGAGCTTCCACGGCTGAATTTCTGGCAGAAATTCAACGGCATTGGCCCATTGCTTAAACAGACCGTGCTGATCGCGCTGCCAGGCGCCAATCTGCGCGGGCAGCGTTTCCAGCCAGTGGGAGAGCGGGCTTTTCGCGATTAACTGATAAAAATTGCCGAACTCGATCATGCCGGGGTTCCTGCCTTCAGTGCCACCAGGGAGCCAAAGTTAAAGCACTGGAACCACAGCTCGCTGTGTTCGAAACCGGCTTCGCGCAGACGCGCTTTGTGCACTTCAACGGAGTCGGTCAGCATGACGTTTTCCAGCATGCTGCGCTTCTGGCTGATTTCCAGCTCGCTATAGCCGTTGGCGCGCTTAAAGTCATGGTGCATGTTAAACAGCAATTCGCCGACGGTCGCGTCTTCGAAGCTGAACTTCTCTGACAGCACCAACGCGCCGCCAGGGTTGAGCCCCTGATAAATTTTGTTCAATAACGCCTGACGTTCAGCGGGTTCAAGGAACTGCACGGTAAAGTTCAGCACCACCATGGAGGCGTTGTGAATTTCAATATCGCGAATGTCACCTTCAATCACCTCGACCGGGGTCGGCGCTTTGTAGGCGTCGATATGGCGGCGGCAGCGTTCAATCATCGCGGGAGAGTTGTCGACGGCGATAATACGGCAGTCGTTATAGGCGATGTTACGGCGTACGGAGAGGGTGGCCGCACCCAGCGAGCATCCCAGATCGTAGACCTGCGTGCCGGGCTGCACAAAGCGCTCGGCCAGCATGCCAATCATCGAGATAATATTCGAGTAGCCCGGTACGGAACGTTGGATCATATCCGGGAAGACTTCGGCTACCCGTTCGTCGAAAGTCCAGTCGCCAAGATGGGCGATCGGGGCAGAAAATAGCGTGTCGCGGTCAGACATAAGGTGAAATCCGGAAAAATAAAAACGGCGTATTGTGCGCTAATGAAGGGAGAAAACCAACTCCCACGGCATATACCAGAGGTTCGCCAGCACCATTAGCAACAGCGAAATGTAGGTTGCGCTCATGCCGGAGCGCCGCCAACGGAAGAGGCGATGATGGAATCCATAATAGTGCATCAGCCGCCCGGCCAGCAGCAACAGGCCGCAAATGTGCACCATCCAGGTCTCAGCGCCGTTCATTTCCATAAACAGCAGCAGTACCACGCCAATGGGGATGTATTCCACCGCGTTGCCGTGAATGCGGATGGCGCTCTGCAGCTCGCTAAAGCCGCCGTCACCGTAGGCAACGCGGTACAGCATACGCAGGCGAACGACATCAAAGGAAAACTTTATCAGCAACAATGCCGCCAGCACGGCATACAACGCGCTAACCATACAAACTCCCTTTCTGTTGGCAGATGGCACTCATTATCATAGGTAGGAACGTCAGAAAAGAGAAGATTGTTGTGGTATTGCCGGCGCCTCGCCGAGGTCGGGAAGGGCGGCGCGCAGCGTATTCCACAAAGCGTCTACCAGCTCGGGCGCCTGGGCGATATCCGGCGTATGCAGGAACAAATAGGGCGTGGCGGTTTGCTGCCATAGCGGCAATTTTTCCAGCCACGGTGTAAACATCGCCAGATTTTGCGCCATATTATCGCTGCCGATAAAGCGCACCATCGGCTGCCCGGCGGTGACCACAGCGTGCACCGGCACTTTCGGCTTTTTACGCTGTGCCTCGATGATAGCTTCATTGTGCGGGATCGCGGCATGCACCGGGCGGCTGTCGAGAATCACGCGATTCACCCCGCGTTCGTGCAGGCCACGATTAAGCTGCCGTTCTTCATCCCCTTTACTGAAAAAGCCAGGATGACGAACTTCCACGCCGTAATGGAAATCTTTCGGCAGGCTGTCGAGGAAAGCCCATAGTGCGGGGAGGTCGCGCGGCCCAAAGGTCGCGGGAAGCTGTAACCAGTACTGGCCAATCCGCCCGGCGAGCGGCGATAGCCGCTGGAAAAATTCCAGCGTGAGATCGTCACACTGGCGCAGCGCTGCCTGATGCGAAATGGTCGCCGGAAACTTAAAGCAGAAACGGAAGTTATCGTCCGTCTGCGCCTGCCAGCGGGCGACGATCTCGGCTTTTGGCAGCGCGTACAGCGTTGTGTTGCCCTCTACGCAATTGAAGAAGCGAGCATACTGTTCAAGGCTGGTAATACCCAGTCGCCCCCATTTCGGGTGCGACCATTGGGGAAGCCCTAGATAAATCATAAGGCGGCCAGGATCTCCTCGGTGCTGCGAACCCGGGCGATGCGCGGGAAAATGTGCGTCATGCTGCCCTGATGCTGTTCAGCGGAAGCGGCGCTGCACGCGTCTTCGGCGATGATCAGATTAAAGCCCAGTTCCCAGGCGTTACGCGCGGTCGACTCGACGCCGATGTTGGTCGAAATGCCGCACAGAATAATGGTGTCAATGCCGCGACGACGCAGCTGCATCTCAAGATCGGTGCCGTAGAAGGCGCCCCACTGGCGTTTGGTCACTTCAATATCGCTGTCCTGTTTACCCAGTTCCGCCGGGTAGGTCCACCAGTTGTCCGACAGCGCTTTTGCCGGGGCCTGCGCGTCAACCGGTTGTTTTAACGCTTCGGCAAAGTCGGCGGACCAGCCCACGCGAACCATCACCACCGGCGCAGAGGCGGCGCGGCATTTTTCGGCTAAACGCGCGGCGCGTGCTACGACGTCGCTCGCGGTATGCGGGCCGCCGGCGAACGGCAGAATACCTTCCTGCAAGTCAATGACGACAAGAGCGGTTTTGTTTGCGACTAAATTCAGCATGGTTTTTCCTCTGTAAGCGGGCTGTCGGGGGCATACCTTACAATCGTCGCCAGGTGATCGAATGGATAATTATTGTTAATTTTTGTGAGCGTAAGCAATAAGCGTTCAGCAAACAGGCGTATAAACCGCACTGGGCTTATCGTCAGCGAGAATTTCCAGTATAATAGCCCCCTTTTTTCATCCAGTAGTGACATTCAGCTAAAGCTGCGACAGTAACGCCTGCAGGGCAGGCGACAATCCGCCGACGGCTAAGTTAAGGGATATCTCATGCGTACAGAATATTGCGGACAGCTTCGACAGTCCCACGTTGGGCAGCAGGTGACTCTGTGTGGTTGGGTCAACCGCCGTCGTGATCTCGGTAGCCTCATTTTTATCGATATGCGCGACCGTGAAGGCATCGTACAGGTGTTCTTCGATCCGGACCGTGCGGATGCGTTGAAGTTAGCCTCTGAACTGCGTAATGAGTTCTGCATTCAGGT
>NZ_CBDKZX010000088.1:0-14935 GCF_965301105.1 Kluyvera sp. | reverse complement strand
GAATGCTGCTCTGCTGATCCTGCGGCAGCCACGGGTGCATCACGCTGCTGCCCCATACGTCTTCCAGATTACCGAATGCCTTGACCTGCCCGCCTTCCAGCACCAGCACTTTATCGGCCAGATGCAGAATCTCATCCAGCGAGTGGCTGACGTAGAGCATCGGTATATTGATCTCCCGCGCCAGACGCTGCAGATACGGCAGCAGTTCACGCTTGCGTGGGATGTCGAGCGAAGCCAGCGGCTCATCGAGCAGCAACAGCTCGGGCGCGGTCAACAATGCGCGACCAATCGCCACACGCTGCTTTTCACCGCCGGACAGACTGCCCGGCAGGCGATCGAGCAGCGGCTCAATGCCCAGTAGCGCCACCAGTTTATCAAACTGCTCCGCCATGCTTTTCGCCATACCGTAGCGCAAATTACCGCGTACCTTGTAGTGCGGGAACAGCCGCGCGTCCTGAAACACATAACCGATACGGCGCTTCTCCGGTGCAAGGCAGATACCCTGCTCAACGTCGTTCAGCACGCGGCCGTTGAGCGCAATGCGCCCCTGCTGCGGTTTGGTGAGCCCGCTGATGGCGTTAATCAACGAGGTTTTGCCCGCCCCTGAAACACCGAATACGGCGGTGATCCCGGAAGCCGGCAGCGATTCATTAATTTCCAGGCAGTGCGTGCCCAGCGTCTGGCTAAAGTTCAGTTCCAGCATGGTTTAAGCCCCCATCCTGCGGCGGCTAACGCCCGCCAGCCATTCGGAAATCATCAGCGAAATCAGCGCCAGAACGATAGAAATCAGACACAGACGGGCCGCGGCGCTTTCGCCGCCGGGAGTCTGAATCAGGGTGTACATCGCCGACGGAATGGTGCGGGTTTCGCCGGGAATATTGGAGACAAAGGTAATGGTCGCGCCGAACTCGCCGAGTGAACGAGCAAACGCCAGCACGGTACCGACGATAATGCCCGGCAGCATCAGCGGCAGCGTAATGGTGCAGAACACCCGCCAGCGCCCGGCGCCCAGGGTGCGTGCCGCCTGTTCGAGTTTGACGTCGACGCCTTCCAGCGCCAAACGAATCGCCCGAACCATCAGCGGAAACGACATCACCGCCGCGGCGATCACCGCGCCCCGCCAGCTAAAAGCGAAAGTCAGGCCGAACCAGTCATACAGCCAACTGCCAATAAAGCCACGACGCCCCATCGCCACCAGCAATAAATAGCCCACTACCACCGGCGGCAGCACCAGCGGCAGGTGGATAAGGCCGTCCAGCAGCGCCTTGCCGGGAAAATGGCGGCGTACCAGCAGCCAGGCAAAGAAGATCCCAAACGGCAAACTGAACAGGACGGCCAGGGAGGATACTTTCAGGCTCAGCACTACCGCCTGCCATTCGGGATCGGTCAATATCATTAGCGAGTCGTGAATCCGTAACGTTTAAAGATTTCAGACGCCTGCGGCCCTTTCAGGTAGTCATAGAACGCCGAGACGGTCGCGTTTTTATGGCCATCGATAATGGCAATCGGATATTCCACTTTCTGATGGGAATCTTCCGGGAACGTACCAACCACTTTAACACCTTTGCTGGCCACCGCGTCAGAACCGTAGACGATTCCCAGCGGCGCTTCGCTCCGTTCAACCAGCGCCAACGCACCGCGCACATCTTCCGCCGGCGCCAGTTTCGGCGACAGCGTCTCCCACGCCCCGAGTTTTTGCAGCGCTTCTTTCGCGTAGATGCCCGCCGGAACGTGATCCGGGTCGCCCACCGCCAGGCGGCCGCCTTTCAGCAGGCTAGTCCAGTTGGTTTTCGCGTCCACGGTGATGTCTCCCCGCTCGCTGGCCTTCGGCGCGACAACGACCAGACTGTTACCCAGCAGCGTTTCACGCGTGGTGGTGTCGATGGCTTTCTTATCTACCGCGTAGTCCATCCATTTCTGATCGGCAGAGATAAACAAGTCGGCTGGTGCCCCGGCTTCAATCTGGCGAGCCAGCGTCGAAGAAGAAGCAAAAGAGGAAACCACGTCAACGTTGTTCTCTTTTTTATACTCTTTAGCGATATCCTGCATTGCGTTAGTCAGCGAAGCAGCGGCGAAAACGGTGATTTTCGCGTCCTGTGCCGACGCTTGCCCTACAACCGACAGCGTTAATGCTGCTCCGGCAAAAAGACGTAACCATGAACCTGTCATTTAACACTCCTGAACTCAACGTTATATAAATAAAAATATAACGATAAGTATAAGGACTTTCCACAATGATTGCATTACAGACTCGCGAATTGTTGCCGCATTTACGGGATATTATCGGCAGGGTTTCCGGGAACTTCATAGCAAAACGCCCGGGAGTGCCGGGCGTTTTTGAGGAAATCAGTGGTTTTGCTGGCTGCTGTCTTTATGACCAACGCCGGAGAAGATGTTGAACACTTCACCCAGACCGTAAATCAACCCCAGGATGATAGCCATCACTACGGGTACCATGATTACGGCAAATACCAGACTTTTCAACAACTCTAACATGGTTTACTCCATACAATGTGATGTTGCTATTGTAACCGGATATCGCAGAAATACACTCCCTTTTGTGCGGTGCGCTTTGCGCTCGCAGACATTTGGGTCAAAATGCCCTTTTACTTGCCAGGATACTCTTATGCAGGCTGAAATCCTTCTTACCCTCAAGCTCCAGCAGCGCCTGTTCGCCGATCCGCGCCGCATCTCGCTCCTCAAACAAATAGCACAGACCGGCTCCATCAGCCAGGGGGCCAAAAATGCGGGCATCAGCTATAAGAGCGCATGGGACGCCATTAATGAAATGAATCAACTTAGCGAGCACTCGTTAGTTGACCGTGCAACCGGCGGTAAAGGCGGCGGCGGCGCGGTTTTGACCCGCTATGGCCAGCGCCTGATTCAGCTTTACGATCTGCTGGCGCAGATTCAGCAGAAAGCCTTTGACGTACTGAGCGATGATGATGCGCTGCCTCTGGATAGCCTACTGGCTGCGATCTCCCGCTTCTCGCTGCAAACCAGCGCCCGCAACCAATGGTTTGGCACCGTCACTCGCCGCGACCACCAGCAGGTCCAGCAGCATGTTGATATTCTGCTCGCCGACGGTTCCACTCGCCTGAAGGTTGCCATTACCGCGCAAAGCGGCGAGCGCCTGGGGCTTGATGAAGGTAAAGAGGTGCTTGTGCTGCTGAAGGCGCCGTGGGTCAACGTCACTCGCGACCCGGCGGTGGCTGCCGAAGCCGATAACCAGCTGGCTTGTCGCATCAGCCATATCGAGCGCGGTACGGAGCAGTGCGAAGTGCTGATGACGCTGCCGGACGGGCAAAGCCTGTGCGCCACCTTACCTCTGAACGAGGCGCAAGCGCTGGAGGAAGGCGCTGACGTCACAGCATTCTTTAACGCCGATCGCATCATTATCGCCACGTTATGCTGATGGCATTGACATTGCGCTGAGGAAGACGTATCCCTGATGCATATTGCTGCAAAAAACGGGATACATCATGTCATCATTGCAAATTTCGCAAGGCACGTTTCGTCTTAGCGATACAAAAACGTTAAAAATTGAGCAACTGACGCTACGCGCCGGAGAAAGCTGGGCTTTTGTCGGCAGTAATGGCAGCGGTAAATCGGCGCTGGCACGCGCGCTGGCGGGTGAACTCCCCCTGCTTTCCGGTAGCCACGAGAGCCAGTTTGCCCGCATCACTCGTCTCTCCTTTGAGCAGTTGCAAAAGCTGGTGAGCGATGAGTGGCAGCGCAATAATACCGACATGCTCAGCCCGGACGAAGACGACACCGGGCGCACCGCCGCGCAGATTATTCAGGATGAAATCAAAAACCCCGCGCTCTGCGCACAGTTGGCCGCGCAGTTTGGCATCAGCCATCTGCTTGAGCGCCGTTTCAAATACCTGTCGACCGGTGAAACCCGCAAAACCCTGCTTTGCCAGGCGCTGATGGCGCAGCCAGATCTGTTGATTCTCGATGAACCGTTCGATGGCCTCGACGTGAGCTCACGCCGCCAGCTGGCCGATCATCTGGCTACGCTGCACGACGCAGGCTATACGCTGGTGCTGGTGCTCAACCGCTTCGACGACATCCCGGATTTCGTGCCGTTTGCCGGCGTGCTGGCCGACTGTACGCTGACGGAAATCGGCGAGAAAAAAGCGCTGCTCGAACAGACGTTGATCGCTCAACTGGCGCACAGCGAAAAACTTTCAGGTATGACCCTCCCGGAACCCGACGCCCCTTCCGCCCGCCTCGCGTTACCCGACGATCAGCCGCATATCGTGCTGCGCGACGGCGTTGTGTCCTATAACGATCGTCCGATCATCAATCACCTGAGCTGGACGGTCGCTCCCGGTGAACACTGGCAGGTCGTTGGCCCCAACGGCGCCGGAAAATCGACGCTGCTGAGCCTGGTCACCGGCGATCACCCGCAGGGTTATAGTAACGATCTCACGCTCTTTGGCCGCCGCCGCGGCAGCGGTGAGACCATCTGGGATATCAAAAAGCATATCGGCTACGTCAGCAGCAGTCTGCATCTGGACTATCGCGTCAGCACCACGGTGCGCAACGTGATTCTCTCCGGTTACTTTGACTCAATCGGTATCTATCAGGCGGTTTCCGATAAACAGCGCAAGCTGGTTGACGAATGGCTGGCAATCCTCGGCATGGATGCCCATACCGCCGACGCGCCCTTCCACAGCCTCTCCTGGGGACAACAACGGCTGGCGCTGATTGTTCGCGCGCTGGTGAAACACCCTACGCTGCTGATCCTCGACGAACCGCTACAAGGGTTGGATCCACTCAACCGTCTGGTAGTGCGTCGGTTTATCGACGTGCTGATTAGCGAGGGCAAAACGCAACTGCTGTTTGTCTCGCACCATGCGGAGGATGCGCCGGAGTGTATTACGCATCGTCTGGAGTTCGTCGCCGACGGTGACGGCTATCGTTATGAGGTTGGCCCACTGTAATTCTCTTTCCCGGGCGATAACCTCGCCCGGGAAACCTCACCGTATTTGTCGGTCGTTTTTCAGATTTTTTTCACCACCATTAGTCAACATTATGATTTAAAATGATTTTTATCAAATTTTCAGTTTCACGACTTTTAGTGTAAACGATTCCACTAATTTAGCCCATGTCACACTTTTGGCCATTCTGTTATGCTAAGGTTATTCCATGCCATAAGCTTAACGGAGCTAAAAATGAAAGTATTGGTTACAGGTGGTAGCGGTTACATAGGAAGCCACACATGCGTACAACTGCTGCAACAGGGACATGACGTCGTCATCCTCGACAATCTGTGCAACAGCAAGCGCAGTGTACTGCCGGTCATCGCTCGCCTGGGCGGTAAGCAAGCAGAGTTCGTCGAAGGTGATATTCGTAACGAAGCGCTGATGACCGAGATCTTGCACGATCACGCCATTGAAACGGTGATCCACTTTGCCGGGCTGAAAGCCGTAGGCGAGTCGGTACAGAAACCGCTGGAGTATTACGACAACAACGTCAACGGTACTCTACGCCTGATTGCCGCCATGCGCGCTGCAAATGTCAAAAACTTCATCTTTAGCTCCTCGGCCACCGTCTACGGCGATCAGCCGAAAATTCCTTACGTTGAAAGTTTCCCGACCGGTACCCCACAAAGCCCGTACGGCAAAAGCAAACTGATGGTTGAACAGATCCTCACCGACCTGCAAAAAGCGCAGCCGGACTGGAGCATTGCGCTGCTGCGCTACTTCAACCCGGTTGGCGCACATCAGTCTGGCGATATGGGTGAAGACCCGCAGGGTATTCCTAACAACCTGATGCCGTATATCGCGCAGGTGGCTGTAGGCCGCCGTGAATCGCTGGCCATTTTCGGTAACGACTACCCCACCCCAGACGGCACCGGCGTGCGCGACTACATCCACGTGATGGACCTCGCCGACGGCCACGTTGCCGCCATGGAAAAACTGGCCAACAAAGCCGGCGTGCATATTTATAACCTTGGTGCAGGCGTTGGCAGCAGCGTGCTTGATGTGGTTAACGCGTTCAGCAAAGCCTGCGGCAAACCGATTAACTATCACTTTGCTCCGCGTCGTGATGGCGATCTCCCGGCTTACTGGGCTGACGCAAGCAAAGCCGATAAAGAGTTGAACTGGCACGTAACCCGTAACCTTGATGAAATGGCGCAGGACACCTGGAACTGGCAGTCCCGTCATCCTCAGGGATATCCCGATTAAGGATTTTGCAATGACGCAATTTAACCCCGTCGACCATCCACATCGCCGTTTTAATCCGTTAACCGGCCAGTGGATCCTTGTCTCACCGCATCGTGCAAAGCGCCCCTGGCAGGGGGCGCAAGAGACACCGTCAAAACAGACGCTGCCCGCACACGATCCGGACTGCTTTTTATGCCCGGGTAATACCCGGGTGACGGGCGATAAAAACCCCGATTACACCAGCACCTATGTGTTTACCAACGATTTCGCGGCGCTGATGACCGATACGCCGAACGCGCCGGAAAGCGACGATCCGCTGATGCGCTGCCAGAGCGCGCGCGGCACCAGTCGCGTTATCTGCTTCTCGCCGGACCACAGCAAAACGCTGCCAGAGTTGAGCCTCAACGCGCTGCACTCGGTGGTGAAAACCTGGCAGGAACAGACCGCAGAACTGGGCCAACAGTATCCGTGGGTTCAGGTATTTGAGAACAAAGGCGCGGCGATGGGGTGCTCCAACCCACACCCGCACGGACAGGTCTGGGCCAACAGCTTCCTGCCGAACGAAATTGAGCGTGAAGACCGCCTGATGCGCGAGTACTACCGCGAGCAGGGTTCTTCCATGCTGGTTGACTACGTTAACCGCGAGTTGGCCGATGGCAGCCGTACGGTCGTCGAAACCGAGCACTGGCTGGCGGTGGTCCCGTACTGGGCCGCCTGGCCGTTTGAAACGCTGCTGCTGCCAAAGGCACACGTGCTGCGCATCACCGACTTAACCGACGCGCAGAGTGAAGACCTGGCGCTGGCGCTAAAAAAACTCACCAGCCGCTACGACAACCTGTTCCAGTGCTCCTTCCCCTACTCAATGGGCTGGCACGGCGCGCCGTTCAACGGGGAAGATAACGCCCACTGGCAGCTGCACGCGCACTTCTACCCGCCGCTGCTGCGCTCGGCCACCGTGCGTAAATTTATGGTCGGGTACGAAATGCTGGCAGAGACCCAGCGTGACCTGACAGCAGAACAAGCGGCTGAGCGCCTGCGCGCGGTCAGCGACATCCACTTTCGCGAGTCCGGAGAATAATAATGAGTCTGAAAGAGAACACCCAAACCCTGTTTGCTGAAAAATTCGGCTACCCTGCCAGCCACGTGATCCAGGCACCGGGCCGCGTTAACCTGATTGGCGAGCATACCGACTATAACGACGGCTTCGTGCTGCCGTGCGCCATCGACTATCAAACCGTCATCAGCTGCTCACCGCGCGATGATCGTCTGGTACGCGTGATCGCCGCCGACTACGACAACCAGAGCGATGAGTTTTCCCTTGATGCGCCCATCGTCAGCCACGACACCCAACAGTGGTCGAACTACGTTCGCGGCGTAGTGAAACATCTGCAGAAGCGTAACAACGCCTTTGGCGGCGCGGATCTGGTGATCAGCGGCAACGTGCCACAGGGCGCGGGTTTAAGCTCATCGGCTTCGCTGGAAGTGGCGGTCGGCACCGTATTCCAGCAGCTCTATCATCTGCCGCTCGACGGCGCGCAGATTGCGCTAAACGGCCAGGAAGCGGAAAACCAGTTTGTGGGCTGCAACTGCGGCATTATGGACCAGCTGATCTCCGCGCTCGGTAAGAAAGACCACGCGCTGCTGATCGACTGCCGCACGCTGGGCACCAAAGCGGTCTCCATGCCGGAAGGCGTGGCGGTGGTGATTATCAACAGTAACTTCAAACGTACTCTGGTCGGCAGTGAGTACAACACCCGCCGCGAGCAGTGCGAAACCGGCGCACGCTTCTTCCAGCGCCCGGCGCTGCGCGATGTCACCGTTGACGAGTTCAACGCTGTCGCCCACGAGCTGGACCCTATCGTTGCCAAACGCGTCCGTCACGTGCTGACCGAAAACGCCCGTACCGTAGAAGCGGCCGCAGCGCTGGAGAAAGGCGACCTGCTGCGTATGGGCCAACTGATGGCAGAATCTCACGCGTCAATGCGCGACGACTTCGAAATCACCGTGCCGCAGATTGATACGCTGGTCGAGATCGTTAAAGCGACCATCGGTGACCAGGGCGGCGTACGCATGACCGGCGGCGGTTTCGGCGGCTGCATCGTGGCGCTGATCCCTGAAGCACTGGTCCCGGCGGTTAAACAGGCGGTTGCCGAACAGTATGAAGCGAAAACCGGCATCAAAGAGACCTTCTACGTGTGCAAACCGTCACAAGGAGCTGGCCAGTGTTAAGAGAAACTCCCGCGCTGGCCGCCGACGGCCAGCCATATCGCCTGGTGACGCTACGTAATGCAAACGGTGTTGTCGTGAGCTTAATGGACTGGGGCGCCACGCTGCTGTCGGCGCGTATTCCGCTGAAAGATGGCAGCGTACGTGAAGCGCTACTGGGCTGCGCCTCGCCGGAGCAGTATAGCGAACAGGCGGCCTTCCTCGGCGCCTCCATTGGTCGCTACGCCAACCGTATCGCCAATAGCCGCTTTACCCTTGACGGCAAAACGGTTGATGTCGCGCCAAGCCAGGGCGAACATCAGTTGCATGGCGGCCCGGAAGGTTTCGACAAGCGCCGCTGGTCTATCGCGTCACAGAACGAGACCGAAGCGGTCTTTACGCTGACCTCACCCGACGGCGACCAGGGCTATCCGGGCGAGCTACAGGCCAAAGCTATCTATCGCCTGACCGATGATAACCGGATTTCCATCGAGTACCGCGCCACCGTCGATAAAGCCTGTCCGGTGAACCTGACTAACCATGTTTACTTTAACCTCGATGGTGAGCAGACCGACGTACGCAACCACACGCTACAGCTACTGGCAGATGACTATCTGCCAGTCGATGAGAACGGGATCCCTCATGATGGGCTGAAAGCGGTCGCCAATACCAGCTTCGATTTCCGTCAGCCGAAAGCCGTGGCGCAGGATTTCCTCAGCGACGACGATCAGCGGAAGGTTAACGGCTACGACCACGCATTCCTGCTGCAGGCCAAAGGCGACGCCACTCAGGTGGTTGCCAATGTCTGGTCGCAGGATAAAAAGCTGCAGATGGCCGTTTATACCTCGGCACCGGCGATTCAGTTCTACTCGGGCAACTTCCTGAAGGGCACGCTTTCCCGTACCTCACAGCCGTACGATACGTGGCAGGGGCTGGCGCTGGAGAGCGAATTCCTACCTGATACGCCAAACCATCCCGAGTGGCCGCAGCCGGACTGCGTGTTGCAGCCGGGTGAAGAGTACGTCAGCCTGACGGAATATCAGTTTATCGCATTATCATGACCTGTTGGCCCGGGCGACAAACCGATGTGGCCCGGGCGCATGGCGTGATGTCAGACATCCCCCGCCCCTTCACCACGTCGATCTTTTAGGCATATCGCTGAAAATAGCATCACACCAAGACAAAATAATAACGCTGAGTTCACATGCACCTTACACTGGAGCACTATTTTCGCTATGGTTATGCATAAGCGTTGCCGCTGAGGCTATCACGGCAATATAATGAGAATTGTTATCATTCAATAAAGCTTGAGGAGTGAGAGTATGGCTGTAACTAAGCTGGTACTGGTTCGTCACGGTGAAAGTCAGTGGAACAACGAAAACCGTTTTACCGGTTGGTACGATGTTGATCTGTCCGAGAAAGGCGTCAGCGAAGCAAAAGCAGCGGGCAAACTGCTGAAAGAAGAAGGCTTCAGCTTCGACTTTGCTTATACCTCTGTGCTGAAACGTGCCATCCACACGCTGTGGAACGTACTGGATGAACTGGATCAGGCCTGGCTGCCGGTTGAAAAATCCTGGAAACTGAACGAGCGTCACTACGGTGCGCTGCAGGGTCTGAACAAAGCCGAAACTGCTGAGAAATACGGTGATGAGCAGGTTAAACAGTGGCGTCGCGGCTTCGCGGTGACCCCGCCGGAGCTGACCAAAGACGACGAGCGCTACCCGGGCCATGACCCGCGCTACGCCAAACTGACCGATAAAGAGCTGCCGACCACCGAGAGCCTGGCGCTGACCATCGAGCGCGTGGTGCCTTACTGGAACGAAACCATTCTGCCGCGTCTGAAAAGCGGTGAGCGCGTGATCATCGCCGCTCACGGTAACTCCCTGCGCGCGCTGGTGAAATACCTGGACAATATGGGCGAAGATGAAATCCTCGAGCTGAACATCCCGACTGGCGTGCCGCTGGTGTATGAGTTCGACGAGAACTTCAAGCCGATCAAACACTACTACCTGGGCAATGCAGACGAAATCGCCGCGAAAGCCGCTGCGGTGGCAAACCAGGGTAAAGCGAAGTAATTTTCCTCCCGGGTTAAACGAAAAAAGCGTGGAATATTCCACGCTTTTTTTATTGCCGGATGACGGCATTGCCTTGTCCGGCCTACCGAGCGTCGCCCGGATGCGTTTTTTATCCGCGGCGCGCTTTTACCGCTTCCGCCAACTGGCGCAGAATCGTATCGGTATCTACCCAGTTAATGCAGGCATCGGTAATGCTCTTGCCATACACCAGCGGCTCGCCGCTGTCCGGATTCTGGTTGCCTTCCACCAGATGACTTTCGATCATCACGCCCATAATAGCTTTCTCGCCGTTGGCAATCTGCTGGCAGACGTCTGCGCCCACTTCCATCTGTTTTTTGTACTGCTTAGAGGAGTTAGCATGGCTGAAGTCGATCATGATTTGTGCCGGCAGCCCCGCTTTCGCCAGGCCGTCCTTCACCGCCGCCACGTGGGAAGCGCTGTAGTTTGGCTCTTTACCGCCGCGCAGGATGATATGGCAATCGCCATTACCGCTGGTGTTCACGATGGCGGAATGCCCCCACTTGGTCACCGACAGGAAGCAGTGCGGCGCGCCAGCGGCGTTAATCGCATCAATGGCCACTTTAATGGTGCCATCGGTGCCATTTTTAAAACCAACCGGACAAGAAAGACCGGAAGCCAGCTCGCGATGCACCTGAGATTCGGTGGTACGCGCGCCGATGGCGCCCCAGCTCATCAGGTCAGCCAGATACTGCGGGGTGATCATATCCAGGAACTCGCCCGCGGCCGGTAGACCGGTGTCGTTAATGTCCAGCAGCAGCTTACGCGCAATGCGCAGGCCATCGTTGATCTGGAAGCTGTTATCCATATGCGGGTCGTTGATCAGCCCTTTCCAACCCACGGTGGTGCGCGGCTTTTCAAAATAGACGCGCATGACGATTTCCAGCTCGCCCTTCAGCTCTTCACGAATTTTCAGCAGGCGCTGAGCATACTCTTTCGCCGCGACGGGATCGTGGATAGAACACGGACCGATCACCACCAACAGACGATCGTCCGCCCCTTTCAGGATCTGATGGATCGCTTTACGCGCATGAGATACGGTGTTCGCGGCGTTTTCGGTAGCGGGGAATTTCTCAAGGAGTGCGACTGGCGGTAATAACTCGTTGATCTCTTTAATGCGTAAATCGTCGTTCTGATAATTCATGACTGTTCCAGTGTTGCCATACTTATACAATTGAGTGCAATCCCTCCAATCTATATCGCAACTCAAAAAGTGTAAACTGACTTTTACACTTTAGCCGGATAATGACTAAAAAAACCCTACAAAATAGAATTTAATAGCAAATACCCGGCTAATAACCGCAAACAAGCAAGATATAACACCAACAATAAGATGAAAAACAATATAATTCATATTCACCAGGCGGTGAATGTACTATTTTAATCCATCATTCGACGTCATCTATTTCTGTGCGCAAAAAGCAAAGATCTGCAATGATGTCAGATAGTCACATTCAACATACGAAAGGAATAGCGTCATGGCGCACAGGCAGGATTCACATTCTCACGCCACGCAGGATGATAGTAATGCCCGTCGTTTACTGCTGGCGTTCGGCGTTACCGCCGGATTCATGGTCGTGGAAGCGATTGGCGGGTTGATTTCCGGTTCATTGGCGTTATTAGCCGATGCAGGACACATGCTGACCGACTCCGCCGCCCTGCTGTTTGCCCTGCTGGCAGTCAACTTTGCTCGTCGGCCACCGAGCACACGCCACACCTTCGGTTGGCTGCGTCTCACTACCCTCGCCGCCTTCGTGAACGCCATCGCGCTGCTGTTTATTATCATTTTGATCGTCTGGGAGGCAGTGCAACGTTTCAATCACCCCCAGCCTGTGGCTGGCGTGACCATGATGGTGATTGCCGTCGCCGGGCTGTTGGCAAATGTGCTGGCGTTCTGGATCCTGCATCGTGGTAGCGAGGAAAAAAATCTCAACGTACGTGCCGCCGCGCTGCACGTCATGGGCGATCTCCTCGGCTCGGTTGGCGCGATTATTGCCGCATTGGTGATCATGATCACCGGCTGGACGCCTATCGACCCGATTCTCTCAGTGCTGGTGTCCTGCCTGGTGCTGCGCAGCGCATGGTCGCTGCTGAAAGAGAGCGTTAACGAACTGCTAGAAGGTGCGCCACAGTCTATTGACGTGGCGGCGCTGAAGCGCAATATGCGTCGCTCGCTGCCGGAGGTCCGCGACGTGCACCACGTCCACGTCTGGCTGGTAGGTGAGAAACCGCTAATGACCCTGCATGTGCAGGTTGTCCCGCCGCACGACCACGACGCGCTGCTCGACCGTATTCATCACTTCCTCGAGGAGCACTATCAGATTGAGCACGCGACGGTGCAGATGGAGTATCAGCCCTGTAGCGGCCCGGAATGCCACCTTAATGAGGTGCATACCGGACACGGGCATCATCACCATCACTAATGAGATAGCGCGCGAGAGCCGCGCTCACGCGCGCTATTCATCCACATCCGGCTACCGTTAAGAGCGATAAACGTCAGGATCAGGTACTCCAGCGCCATCGCGTACACGCCCTGAAGCGTAAAGATAGCCACGCTGATAACGTTAATAATCACCCACAGCAGCCAGTTTTCGACGTATTTACGGGTCATCAGCACCATGGCGGCAATCGATAACACCATCATCGACGAATCCCAGAATGGAAACGCATCCGGCTGCAGCGTCGGCATTACCACATTTATACCAAGCCCCTGCATGACGTTAACGGCAACCCGTGTCAGCACGGCAAATACCGGGTCGATATAAAAGGTCATCAGCGCAATCGCAACCACGCAGGCCGCCAGCCAGGACAGCGCCTTAGGCAGCGGCAGCCAGCGAATTTGCAGCTCGGCTTCATTCTGGCTGGTTTGCCGCGACCAGGCGTACCAGCCGTAGAGGTTGGCAGCGAAGAAGAAAAGCTGTAACAACAGGCTGGCGTACAGCTGGATCTGGAAAAAGATAATCGCAAACAGCGTGACGTTAATCAGACCAAACAGGTAGTTAACGATCTTCTCAAGGCTGGCCAGCCAGATACAAAGCAGACCGGCAATGGTGCCTACGGCCTCAATCCACGACAGATCGTAACCGCCCGCCCCAAGCGGGATATGCACCAGAATGTTTTGCGTGCTAAAAAAATCCATTTCAACTCCAGCGTGTTAGACAGGTTATCCTCGTAGTGTAGCCGCAAAATCCAACATGCGGTTCAACGGAATGAGCGCGCCCTTGCGAAGTGATTCGTCAACATGAATTTCATGCGCCGCGCCGCCGTTCTCAAGGCTCTCCGCAATGGCCTTCAGGCCGTTCATTGCCATCCACGGGCAGTGGGCGCAGGTACGGCAGGTGGCGCCTTCCCCAGCGGTTGGCGCCTCAAACAGCTCTTTATCCGGCACCGCCTGCTGCATTTTGTAGAAGATTCCGCGGTCAGTTGCCACAATGAGCTGCTGGTGCGGCAGATTTTTGGCGGCGTTGATCAGCTGGCTGGTTGAACCTACGGCATCAGCCATATCGACAATCGCCTGCGGCGACTCCGGGTGCACCAGCACCGCCGCCTGCGGATACAGCGCTTTCATGCGGCTCAGCGCCTGCGTTTTGAACTCATCATGGACGATACACGCGCCCTGCCAGCACAGCACATCGGCACCGGTTTGCTTTTGTACGTAGCGGCCCAGGTGACGATCCGGCGCCCAGATAATTTTTTCGCCCAGACTATCAAGGTGTTCAATCAGTTCAACGGCGATGCTGGAGGTGACCACCCAGTCGGCGCGTGCTTTTACCGCGGCGGAGGTATTGGCGTAGACCACGACGGTACGATCCGGATGCGCATCGCAGAAGGCATTGAACTCTTCAATTGGACAACCGAGATCCAGCGAGCATTCCGCATTGAGCGTCGGCATCAGAATGGTTTTTTCCGGGCTGAGGATTTTTGCCGTCTCGCCCATAAAGCGCACACCGGCCACCAGCAGCGTAGAAGCCGGATGCTTCGCACCAAAGCGCGCCATCTCCAGTGAATCCGAAATACAGCCGCCGGTTTCTTCTGCCAGCTGTTGAATTTCCGGATCGGTGTAGTAGTGCGCCACCATGACGGCATTGCGCTCTTTGAGCAACCGCTTGATTTTCTCGCGATAAAATTGCTTTTCATCGTCGTTCAACGGCGTTGGTTTCGGCGGGAACGGGTAAATCGCTGCTTCAGGATCGAACATCACGCTCATCATGCTTCTCGTTTTACTGGCTTAACGAAATACGCGGTTTAAGGTGTGGATTCACCATTACCGCGGAAATATGTTTTATATGCTAAACAAGATAGCCGATTGCAAAGGAAATGTCGTGGTGAATTTTTGATAGCCATATAGGCGAGAGGATACAAATGTAAGATAGCAAAAAGGCGCCTTTAGGGCGCCTTTTTACACTGGTGGGTCGTGCAGGATTCGAACCTGCGACCAATTGATTAAAAGTCAACTGC
>NZ_CBDKZX010000087.1:0-15052 GCF_965301105.1 Kluyvera sp. | reverse complement strand
GAGATCAAAGGCGATCAGGACATGATCCTGCTGCTGTCGAAGAAAAACGCGGAAGAGCGCCTGGCGGCCTTTATCTATAACCTGTCGCGTCGTTTCGCTCAGCGTGGTTTCTCGCCGCGTGAATTCCGTCTCACCATGACCCGTGGCGATATCGGTAACTACCTGGGTCTGACGGTAGAAACCATCAGCCGACTGCTGGGTCGTTTCCAGAAAAGCGGCATGCTGGCGGTGAAAGGTAAATACATCACCATTGAAAACAGCGATGCGCTGGCTATTCTCGCGGGTCATACTCGTAACGTCGCCTGACCGCTGTTTCATGACACCAATAAAAAACCCCGGCAAGCCGGGGTTTTTTATTGTCTGCTTCAGCTCTCTAATCAAATACGCCGTTAATCACCGACGTGACAATCGCCGTACTTAAAGCAATGAGTACCAGGTTATCGCCAATCACCTGCCATTCATAACCGGGGTAATAAGGAAGCTGATTGAGCATTGATCCCGGAACCGCTTTTTTCGCAATACCCGGTGGCAGCGGTTTACCTCGCGCCAAATTTTTAGCAATGCCCGGTGGCAAAGATTTGTAGCCGGTCAGGCCATAGTTAACCGCGAGCTGCCTGGCCGTTGCGTAGCTGATATCGCGGTCAACATGGTCGGGTTTGCCGTAATTCTTACGCGATGTCGATCCGTGGTCCTTGTCCTGGCCTTTACTCCACTGCTGGCTATTCCCTTTATCGCTTTTACTATTACCGTGGCTACTGTTGCCGTGGTTGCCGTTACCGTTGCCATGCCCGTTGCCGGGGTCGGCCAACACTGGCGCTGCGCAGAGCGACAACGCAACGACGGCCGCGACCGTCTTTAAGAGTGAGGAACGCTGGGTCATCGTCATTTCCTTGTGTGCGGGGTATCTGAGAGAAATCTATCTCATTCTGTGTAAAAAAACCTACGCATTAAATCTGAATTTATCGAACTTCTCCGATGCCCACGACAAGGCTAATTTATCCTGTTTATTGATCTTGCGAAGGTTCCCCCCTGTTTCAATCCCACTATATGAGTTATCTTTTACTTACAAACTGTGGTTACAGCTGTAAGGAGACCCTGTATGGCCAGATATCAAAATATGCTCGTGGCGATCGATCCGAATCAGGACGACCAGCCTGCGCTACGACGCGCTGTGTATCTTCATCAACGGATTGGCGGCCGCATTAAAGCCTTTTTGCCGATCTATGACTTTTCCTATGAAATGACCACCCTTTTGTCTCCTGATGAGCGCACCGCAATGCGCCAGGGCGTGATTAGCCAGCGAACCGCATGGATCCGCGAGCAGGCCAAATACTACCTGGAAGCCGGCGTTCCGCTGGAGATCAAAGTGGTGTGGCATAATCGCCCGTTCGAAGCCATCATCCAGGAAGTTGTCAGCGGCGGCCACGATTTGCTGCTGAAAATGGCCCACCAGCACGACAAGCTGGAGTCGGTGATCTTCACCCCAACCGACTGGCACCTGTTACGTAAATGCCCATGCCCGGTATGGATGGTGAAAGATCAGCCGTGGCCTGAAGGCGGTAAAGCACTCGTTGCCGTCAACCTTGCCAGCGAAGAAGCGTACCATAACGCGTTGAACGAGAAGCTGGTCAAAGAGACCCTTGAGCTGGCCGAACAGGTCAACCATACCGAAGTACACCTGGTCGGCGCTTTCCCGGTCACGCCGATCAATATCGCCATTGAATTGCCTGATTTCGACCCCAGCGTTTACAACGATGCGATCCGCGGCCAGCACCTGCTGGCGATGAAATCGTTGCGCCAGAAATTTGGTATTGATGAGAAGTTTACTCACGTCGAGAAAGGGTTGCCTGAAGAGGTCATTCCGGATCTTGCCGCGCATCTTGACGCCGGCATCGTGGTACTGGGCACTATCGGACGAACCGGTATTTCGGCGGCCTTCCTCGGCAACACTGCCGAACAGGTTATTGACCACCTGCGCTGCGACCTGCTCGCGATCAAACCCAATGACTATCAGACCCCCGTCGAGATGGACGACGAAGAAGACGATTAAGTGGTGTGATGTGACGAAAAAACCGGTCAATTCAAATGGCCGGTTTTTTTTGTCTTGCGATTAGCTTCCCGGCATCATCATGCGCTGCCAGGCTAGCGGGATGCTATCAATGGAGCCCTAGTCGCCAGGCAAAGTCGATCTCTTCTTTCAGTTCAATGGCAGAAAGCGCCATCAGGTCAGCAAATTCCAGCTCAAGTTGCTTAACGCGTTTCAGGTACTGTGCAGGGGTTAAAGGTGTGGTTTCGCGACGAAGATATTCGATGGCCAATTGTGCAGGCGTTAACAAGGTATCCATAAGTTCCTCTGTTGGTTTGAACGACATAGAACATTATAACACCTTTAACTGCGCACTTTTTGACCAAAAACAATCATAAATCAAATATAAGGCCGCCATTCCTCAGGAGAATGGCGGCCTTCATTTTATACGCGGTAATTACAGCGCTTTCAGAATGGCATCCACGCTAGCTTTCGCATCGCCGAACAGCATCTGAGTATTTTCTTTAAAGAACAGCGGGTTCTGTACCCCAGCGTAACCGGTATTCATGGAACGCTTGAAGACAATAACATTCTGCGCCTTCCACACTTCCAGAACCGGCATGCCGGCAATCGGGCTTTTCGGATCGTCCTGCGCGGCCGGGTTAACGGTATCGTTCGCGCCGATGACCAGTACGGTATCGGTGTCAGCAAAGTCATCGTTGATTTCGTCCATCTCCAGCACGATGTCGTAAGGCACCTTCGCTTCCGCCAGCAGCACGTTCATGTGGCCCGGCAGACGCCCGGCAACCGGGTGGATACCAAAGCGCACTTTGATACCGCGCGCGCGCAGTTTTTCGGTGATTTCCGCTACCGGATACTGCGCCTGCGCCACCGCCATGCCATACCCCGGGGTGATGATTACCGAGTGGGAGTTTTTCAGCATTTCAGCGGTTTCTTCGGCGTTAATTTCGCGATGCTCGCCCACTTCTTCATCACTACCGGTAGAGGAACCGTCGGTACCAAAACCACCCGCAATCACGCTGAAGAACGAACGGTTCATCGCCTTACACATGATGTAAGACAGGATGGCACCGGAAGAACCCACCAGCGCACCGGTGACGATCAGCAGGTCGTTGCTGAGCATAAAGCCCGCCGCCGCCGCCGCCCAACCGGAGTAGGAGTTCAGCATGGAGACCACTACCGGCATGTCTGCGCCACCGATAGATGCCACCAGGTGCCAACCGAAAGCCAGCGCGATAATGGTCATCACCAGCAGGCACAGCACCTGAGTGCCCACGCTGTCGGTGCGCACGAAAGCCACCATCAGCAGGAAGGAAACCACCAGCGCCGCCAGGTTCAGCTTGTGACGATTTGGCAGCATCAGCGGCTTCGAAGACATCTTGCCGCACAGCTTGCCGAACGCCACGATAGAACCGGTAAAGGTGACCGCACCGATAAAGATACCGAGGAACACTTCTGTCAGGTGAATATTGACCAGAATCTGCTCCATACCGGTTTCATGCTGCAGGTAGCTGTTGAAGCCCACCAGCACCGCGGCCAGACCGACAAAGCTGTGCAGCACCGCAACCAGCTCCGGCATTTCGGTCATTTCCACTTTCTTCGCCAGGCGAATACCGATCGCGCCGCCGATAATCATCGCCAGCAGGATCCACGCCACATTGCTGGTATCCGGCCCGAAGATGGTCGCGATCAGGGCAATCGCCATACCGGCGATGCCGTAGTAGTTGCCCTGCTGCGAGGTTTCGTGTTTGGAAAGCCCGGCGAGACTGAAAATAAACAGGATTGCGGCAACAATGTATGCAGCTGTAACTAATCCTCCAGACATTTGTTACCCCTTATCCTTTGCGGAACATTTTCAGCATGCGCTGAGTGACGGTGAAACCACCAAAAATATTAATGCTGGCGATCAATACCGCGATAAAACTCAGGAAGCTTACCCAGCCACCATGGCCAATCTGCAGGAGCGCGCCAACCACGATAATGCCTGAGATAGCATTCGTGACCGACATCAACGGCGTGTGCAATGCATGCGACACGTTCCACACCACGTAATAACCCACTACGCAGGAGAGCGCGAACACGGTGAAGTGACCGAGGAACTCTTTCGGTGCGACGCTCGCCAGCCAGCCAAACAGAATGATGGCCAGCGCGATCAGCGCATATTTACGCCACGGTGACGCCGGTTTCTCCGGCTCTTTTGGCGCTGGCGCGGCTTTCTGCGCGGCCTGCGGCTGTGCCGAAACCTGAATCGGCGGTGCCGGCCAGGTGACTTCGCCTTCGCGTATGACGGTCACGCCGCGCACCACGACGTCATCAAAATCGATGGTGATGTTGCCGTCTTTCTCTTTGCACAGCAGCTTCAGCAGGTTCACCAGGTTGGTGCCATACAGCTGAGATGACTGCGTCGGCAGGCGTCCGGCCAGATCGGTATAGCCGATCACCTTCACGCCGTTTGCCGTGACGAAAATTTCATTTGGCACGGTGTATTCGCAGTTACCGCCGTTTTGCGCGGCCAGGTCGACGATGACGCTCCCCGGCGTCATGGAATCCACCATTTCGCGGGTAATCAGCTTCGGCGCCGGTTTGCCCGGAATCAACGCGGTGGTAACGATGATGTCGACCTCTTTTGCCTGCGCGGCAAACAGAGCCATTTCAGCGGCAATAAACGCCTCTGACATCACTTTGGCATAACCGTCTCCGCTGCCGGCTTCTTCTTTGAAGTCCAGCTCGAGGAATTCGGCACCCATGCTCTGCACCTGCTCTTTCACTTCCGGGCGGGTGTCGAACGCACGCACAATCGCGCCAAGGCTGTTCGCCGCGCCGATAGCGGCAAGACCCGCTACGCCCGCGCCAATCACCATCACTTTCGCCGGTGGAACTTTCCCCGCCGCGGTGATTTGGCCGGTAAAGAAACGACCGAACTCGTGAGCCGCTTCGACGATAGCGCGATAACCCGCAATGTTCGCCATCGAACTTAACGCATCCAGCGATTGGGCACGGGAAATACGCGGCACGGAGTCCATCGCCATGACGTTAATATTCCGCTCAGCCAATTTTGCCATCAGCTCAGCATTTTGTGCCGGCCAGATAAAGCTAATCAGCGTCGTACCCGGGTTCAGCAGCGCAATTTCTTCATCCAGCGGCGCGTTAACCTTGAGGATAACGTCGGATTGCCAGATATCATCGCCTGATACAATCTCTGCACCAGCCTGCACAAATGCTTCGTCATCAAAACTGGCTAGTTTTCCTGCACCACTTTCAATGGCCACGCTAAAACCGAGCTTCAGCAGCTGCTCAACCGTTTTCGGCGTTGCTGCGACTCGCGTTTCCTGGGCCCACCTTTCTTTTGGTACACCAATACGCATAACTATTCCCTTATATCGGTTCTTATTTAATGGTTTGCCGTTTTGTCAGTTTGTTGCGGGTAACCCGTAAGTGACCTAACAGGCGAACAACCTGAATAAATAAAACAGTAACAAACTGTCTATAACCTACTGAAAATACCGATTGTGATCTAGCGCCGAAAAACACTATTTTTGCATTAAATGCCAAATAAGGAGTTCCAGCCGCTACAAACAGCGATATTTGCCCCGATTTGAGTAGCGAGCCCCATAATTCGCTTCTTCTCCGTGGGAAAACATGATTTTTCGCGGGCAAGACGGCGCAGTTAACATTCCATTAACTTAAAAAAGTCATATGGTTGACCGCTTTTTCCGGTCAAGCGCCCGTTTTTTCAACATATCAGGAAAAGTTATCCAAAACCGTCACCGGGTTCGCATCTGAAGTTAAAAATGACGCAGACAGTAGCGTCATTTCAATGCCATAATCAGACGTTTTCCCGTTAACAACATGACCCGAATTTGGTTTGCGCAAGGCGAAGGATTATTTTTATGAAGCTTAAGAACACCCTCCTCGTGTCCGCCATGCTGTCTGCCGCGGCAATGTCCGCTCATGCAGCCACCGAGCTGACCCCGGAGCAAGCGTCCGCACTGAAGCCCTATGACCGCGTGGTGATCACCGGTCGCTATACCGCCATTGGCGATGCAGTCAACGCCATGTCCCGCAAAGCGGACAAAGAAGGCGCAGCCTCTTTCTATGTTGTCGATACCTCTGATTACGGCAACAGCGGCAACTGGCGCGTCACGGCAGATCTCTATAAAGAAGACGCGCCGAAAGCCGACGCTCCGAAAAATCGCATCATCAATGGCGTGATGGAACTGCCGAAAGACCAGGCCGTTGCGCTGGTGCCTTACGACACCGTCACCGTTCAGGGCTTCTACCGCAGCCAGCCGGAAGTGAACGATGCTATTACCAAGGCCGCCAAAGCCAAAGGCGCCGCCTCCTTCTTTATCGTCCGTCAGGTTGATGCGAACGACGGCGGTAACCAGCGTATTACCGCCTACATCTATAAAGCCGATGCGGAAAAACGCGTATTGCAGAGCCCGGATGCCATTCCGGCAGATTCTGACGCCGGGCGTAAACTGCTGGCGGAAGGCGGCGAAGCAGCTAAACAGGTTGAGATCCCGGGCGTAGCGACAACCGCCGCCGTCGGTGCGGGCACCGGCGTAGGCCGTTTCTTCGAAACACAGACCACTAAGGGTGGGCGTTACAGTGTCACGCTTCCTGACGGTACGAAAGTCGAAGAACTGAACAAAGTCACTGCCGCACAGATGATTCCGTTCGACAGCATCAAGTTCACCGGTAACTACGGCAACATGACCGAAGTGTCTTATCAGGTGGCAAAACGCGCCGCTAAGAAAGGCGCTAAGTATTACCACATTACCCGTGAATGGCAGGAGCGCGGCGGCAACGTCACCATCAGCGCCGACCTGTACAAGTAAGCAACAGCAAAAGGCGGCGTAAGCCGCCTTTTTTATTCATTTCTTTTTATACATTGTTGCATGTATGCATCGCTCTCCGTAAAATCGCCGCCTCAGCGCAATCCTCCATGTTTATGCGATTTCGCCAAATAAATATTCTTGTTCTTCGCCTTCCACGACAGGATTCTCATGGAAAAGAAATTAGGGCTTAGCGCCCTGACGGCTCTGGTTCTGAGCTCAATGCTCGGTGCGGGCGTATTCAGCCTGCCGCAAAATATGGCCGAGGTCGCCAGCCCCGCCGCACTGCTGATTGGCTGGGCTATCACCGGCGTGGGCATTCTGTTCCTTGCTATCGCCATGCTGGTACTGACCCGCATCCGTCCGGATCTTGACGGCGGTATCTTTACCTACGCGCGCGAAGGTTTCGGGGAACTGATCGGCTTTTGTTCCGCATGGGGTTACTGGCTGTGTGCGGTGATTGCCAACGTATCCTATCTGGTGATTGTTTTCTCCGCCCTGAGTTTCTTTACCGATACGCCTGAACTGCGCCTGTTTGGCGACGGTAATACCTGGCAATCCATTGTCGGGGCTTCGGTGCTGCTCTGGGTGGTTCATTTTCTGGTTCTGCGCGGCGTACAAACGGCTGCCAGCATCAACCTGGCCGCGACGCTGGCCAAGCTGGTACCGCTGGGGTTGTTTATCGTGCTGGCGGCGATCGCTTTTAAAAGCGAGACCTTTACCCTGGATTTCCACGGCATCGACCTTGGCGTGCCGGTGTGGGAACAGGTGAAAAACACTATGCTGATAACGCTTTGGGTGTTTATTGGCGTGGAAGGCGCGGTGGTGGTGTCGGCGCGCGCCCGCAATAAAAAAGATGTTGGCCGCGCGACGCTGCTGGCCGTGATTTCCGCACTGGGGGTTTATCTGCTGGTCACACTGCTGTCGATGGGGGTGGTTGCCCGTCCTGAACTGGCAGAGATGCGCAATCCATCAATGGCGGGCCTGATGGTGCGTATGATGGGTTCCTGGGGTGAAATTGTGATTGCCGCCGGGCTGATTGTCTCCGTTTGCGGGGCCTACCTGAGCTGGACAATTATGGCAGCGGAAGTGCCGCTGCTGGCTGCCACGCATAAAGCATTCCCGCGAATCTTCGCCCGACAGAACGCGAATAACGCCCCTGCCGCCTCGCTGTGGCTCACCAACCTGAGCGTACAGGCAAGCCTGGTGCTAATCTGGCTGACCGGTTCTGACTACAACACGCTGCTGACTATCGCTTCCGAGATGATCCTCGTGCCTTACTTCCTGGTCGGCGCGTTTTTACTCAAGGTGGCGCGTCGTCCGCTGCATAAAGTGATTGGTGTCGGTGCCTGCATTTATGGCTTATGGTTATTATATGCGTCCGGCCCGATGCACCTGCTGCTATCGGTCGTGCTCTATGCGCCGGGCTTGTTAGTCTTTATCTATGCGCGCCGCACGCATGAAGATAATATCCTGCTCAAGCGTCGCGAATTAGCCTTAATCGGCCTACTTCTGGTTGCCGCTGTGCCGGCAACGTGGATGTTAATGGGGTAACGCGGTCACCCCATCGCAGAATACATATGGAGATAACGATGGGAAACATGCTATCACGCCCCGTACTGATAACCGGTGGAGGCCGCCGTATCGGCCTCGCCCTTGCCCACCATTTTCTCACCCAACAGCAGCCGGTTATCCTCAGCTATCGTACGCACTATCCGGCCATTGATGTGATGCGGCGAGCGGGCGCTGTCTGTATTCAGGCAGATTTCGCCCACGATGAGGGAATTAATGCCTTTGCCGAGGCGGTGAAATCACATTGTACCAACCTGCGCGCCATCATCCATAACGCCAGCGGCTGGCAGGCGGAAAGCCCATCTACGCCGCTCAGTCAGGTGCTCAACGCCATGCTGCAAGTTCACGTGCATGCGCCCTACCTGCTCAACCATGCTCTTGAAGGCCTGCTGCGCGGACACGGCCACGCAGCCAGCGACATTATTCATTTCACGGACTATGTGGTGGAACGCGGCAGCGACAAGCATATCGCCTACGCCGCCAGCAAGGCCGCGCTAGACAACATGACTCGCTCGTTTGCCCGCAAGCTGGCACCCGAGGTGAAGGTTAATGCGATCGCCCCGGCGCTGGTGCTGTTTAACGAGGATGATGACGCCGAATATCGGCAAAAAGCGCTGAATAAATCGCTGATGAAAATCGCCGGCGGCGAGAAAGAGATAATCGACCTGGTCGATTATCTGCTCGGCAGCAGCTATGTCACGGGCCGCTCTTTCGCCGTCGATGGCGGGCGGCCTCTGGTCTAACGCTTAGTGAAAACGGCCCCACAGGAAAATTAATAGCCAGGCGCTAACGCCCCAACAGGCCACGGCGCCGGCTAACGCCAGCGGCAGGCGCATCATGCCGGTGAAATACCACAGCGACAACAGATAGAGAAAATAGGGAATAATCGACCACATTCCAAAAACGATGGTCGCCCGCAGCGCTTCGGTTCCCCGCTCGCTGGCAACGATATAGTGCGCAATCAGCGCAAAGGTGGGAAAAAGCGGAATCAGCCCAGCAATGGCGTAGTTTTTCGTTTTTGCCAGAATGCCAATCAACACCACAACCAGCGCGCCAAGCAGCGCCTTAATTAACAACCCCATCTTATTATTCACCAATAAACAACATGTTGCTCCAGCATAGCGGAAGCGGTTGTCTTTATGAATGAAAATTCAGAAGCGTGCTCGCAATTAAAGAGGATGGACAAAGCGCATTGGGCAAAAGATTGTAGAATTCGCGGCAAGCCGGACTTTCCGGTGAGGCGCAGTGTTGCGGGGGCTTGATCCCCGGCGGCGTTGTTGCTGGATAAAAGAAAACCCCCGCACATTGTTCGGCGTTAACCGGGCAACATAAGGGGGCGATTCTTGAAACCCAACAGTTCAAGGATAGCCGCGAACCGTTGCCATTGCAACAGAAGGCGGCTATATGACGCTGATGCAGTTTGCCGTTATTTTCTGGCACGATCTTGCCGCTCCCGTCATCGCTGGCGTATTGGTCAGCCTGATAGTGAGTCACTGGCGTAGTCGGAAATAATCGCGAGATGGGCGTCATTTCCGCCGCAGTGGCGGCATGCGCCCGAACGAGGCCGCAGGGGGAATCCCTGCGGCCTTTTTTGTGGCGGCAAAGCTGCGCGCGGTGTATCGTAGCCGTTTTGTCAGCCAGTGCGTAGAGTCATGAATAAGATCGTTTATGTTGAGGATGATCCGGATGTAGGGGCGCTGATCGCCGCCTATCTGGGCAAGCATGATATGGATGTGGTGGTCGAGCCGCGGGGCGATAATGCCGAAGCGACGATTGCCCGTGAAAATCCGGATCTGGTGCTGCTGGACATCATGTTACCGGGTAAAGATGGCATGACGCTTTGCCGCGATCTGCGCGGTCAATGGGCGGGCCCTATCGTACTGCTCACTTCTCTGGATAGCGACATGAATCATATTCTGTCACTGGAAATGGGCGCGAACGACTATATTCTCAAAACGACCCCGCCCGCCGTGCTGCTGGCGCGCCTGCGTCTTCACCTACGACAAAATCCGGGTAACGGGAGTCACACGGTCGCCGCGCAGCCTGCCTTGACGCCGCACAAAACCATTCGCTTCGGTACGCTGGTCATCGACCCGGTGAACCGTCAGGTTCTGTTGAGCGATGAAAGCATCGCCCTTTCCACCGCCGATTTCGATTTGCTGTGGGAGCTCGCGACTCATGCGGGGCAAATCATGGACCGCGACGCGCTGCTGAAAAATCTTCGCGGCGTCAGTTACGACGGGATGGATCGCAGCGTGGACGTGGCGATTTCCCGGCTACGCAAGAAACTACAGGACAGCGCGACCGAGCCATATCGCATTAAGACCGTGCGCAATAAAGGCTATCTGTTCGCGCCGCATGCCTGGGAGTAGTCAACAGGATTTTATGCTACCTGTAAAACTATAACCCTCGAGGACGCGCTCACCATCATCATCAAAAACAGCACATATATGCTGCCATGTGACGCTTTTTCCGCCCAATGGCAGCATTATCTATATTTAATGGTTGTTCAGCTTAAGTTCAGCCGTATTTATCCCGCTGGCAAAGCCGTTTTCCAGCAACGCTATCGTCACGCGATAGACCTCTTCTGCGCTAATTTCCGCACTCTCGAGCGGGAAGCTCAGCACCGCATCGCGAATCACCGTCATGGAAAGCCCAAGGTCTGCTCCCATGCGCACGGTAGAGTTAACGCAGTAACCCGCCACTGCGCCAATCACCGCAACATCGCTAATCTGCGCGCGCTGTAACCAGCCATGAAGATCGGTAGAACTGAACGCCGATGAGGTTGTTTTTATAAAGACAGGCTCGCCCGCGTGTTCTTCAAACCCAATAACGGGCTGGAAATGGGCGCTATCGCGTTGCAGAGGCGAACCTGGCTCGAGGGTTTCATGGCGAACATGCAGGACCGGTTTTCCCGCTGCCCGAAATGCCGCAATCGTCGCGCGCATATTGTCGATACTGCTGGCGGGAAAATAGGCCATCCCTCCCGCAATGCGATCGGGAACAAAACCTTGCATATCGATAATCAGTAAAGCCTGCATAGCAACCTCATTCATACCTGTCGGAAAGAAACAAATTACGCCAGGCAACAGTTAACGACAACCTGCTGATTTTAAGGTTGCCAGGGCCTTCTTACCAACAGCATGCTCGTCCTGGCGCAGAAACACTTTACCTGCCAGATAAGTCGTTGCCTGCCCGCCGATAAAGACGCGATCGCCCTCAAGTCGACAGCGTAGCTCTCCACCTCTCTCTCCCCCCTGATAGGCCAGCATCGGTGTCTTTTGCAGTTTATTAGCCCAATATGGAATCAGCATGCTATGTGCAGAACCGGTCACCGGATCTTCCGGTACCGCGTCACCCGGACAAAAAACGCGGCTGACAAAGTCATATTGCTTATCACCAGGCGCCGTGACGCAAATCATTTTGCCCAGCGGGATCATGGCCTGAATATCCGGTTGTAAAGCCGCAACCTGCTCTTGATTCTCTAATACGACCAGATAATCGCGCGCGACACGCACTTCCCTGTATGTCCTGATGCCCAAAGCATCTAACAGTAAAGGAGGCGGGGTTATCGGCTCGGCGTGCCATGCAGGTAAATCAAGCGTCAGCCATTCGCCGCTACGCGTCACCGTCAGCGGACCGACAAAACGGGTTTCAAAATGGATATATGAGCCCGTGTAATCCAGATGTTCGAAGATGACGTGCGCCGCCGCGAGGGTTGCATGTCCGCACAAGTTGATTTCCCCCAGAGAGGTAAACCAGCGCAGTTCAAAGCCCTTCTCATTGACGACGAAGAATGCGGTTTCCGACTGATTATGCTGCTTCGCCATTTTCAACAGCGTCTCGTCGGGCAGCCACTCCATCAGGGGACATACTGCGGCAGCATTGCCGGAAAAAGTGGTGCAGCTGAACGCATCAACCATATAGAAATCAATTTGTTGCATAATAGAAACCTGTCATCGTTCTCGTAGCAACAAACACTGTACCATATCGCGACCGGGACAGACTTTTTCACGCATTATTCATGCTGCGGACCGTTTTTGATTTCCCCATCGATATAAGGCTGAGGTTGACGGAAGAGATATCCCTGGGCGAAATCGCAGCCCAACGCTTTAAGATTTTCCAGTTGTTCGCGGGTTTCAACCCCTTCAGCAACAACCTTCATACTGAGGGATTTTGCCATGCCCGTAATAAGCTTAATGATATTAAGGGCGTCTTCCTGTACTGATATTGAATGCACAAAAGATTTGTCGATTTTGATTTTATCGAAAGCAATGCGACTCAGACGCGAAAGTGAAGAATATCCCGTGCCAAAATCATCAATTGATATTTTCACCCCCAGAGCTCTGAGCCTGTTAAGGGTATTCATCGGCGCATGACTCTCGGAAAAGAGAGAGGATTCCGTTACTTCCAGTTCAAGACGGTCGGCCGGAAGCCCCGTTTCTTTCAGAATCGACAGGACGATGCCGGCAAAAGCTTTGCTATTTAGCTGAACAGGAGAAACATTCACTGAAATTTTCACCGGCACCACCCAGGATGCCGCTTCCCGGCATGCCATCTCAAGCACTGATTTTCCCATTTCGTTAATCATGCCGGTTTTTTCTGCCACAGGAATAAAGCTATCTGGCGACATGAGTCCCTTCAAAGGGTGGATCCACCGAATAAGCGCTTCATAGCTGTATATTTCGCTGGTAAACGAATCGACAATAGGCTGATAGTAAACAACGAATTCGTTATTCGCTAACCCCAATGCCATATCATGCTCGAGGGTTCTGCTTTCTTGAAGCTTGTCTAACATCCACTGCCGGAAAACTTTTATCTTACTCGAACCTTCATTTTTAGCTTCATAAAGGGCGAGATCGGCATATTTATAGAGATAGTCAGAGCGGTGTTCAGTATCTGAGATAGCTATACCGACACAGGTGGTTATATTGATTATCGCATTATAGATGGTATAAGGCTGGTTAATCGCAGCGCATATTTTCTGTGCCTGGGAAACCGCTGTCATCTCCGTCAGTCCACTCGCGAGCAAGGCAAATTCATCGCCGCCTAAGCGATAAAAGGTGTCTGAAGCAAAGTTCATTGAGACCAGGCGCTGGGAGATCTGTTGTAATAATATATCACCAACATCGTGTCCGTAGGTATCATTTACCTCTTTAAATCGGTCCAAATCAAACAGCATCACTGTCACAGAATCATCATTTTTTTCTGCCTGAGCAATAGTGTTATTTAATTTTTCCCAGAAGAAATGCCGGTTGTTCATCCCAGTCAGAGAATCATGGTAGGCGTCATACTCCAGTTTTACATTCTGAACTTGCAGTTTCTCTTTTGATTTTTGCAACTCGTCGGCAAGATTCTTCACCTGAAGGTGAGCCTTGAGGATATTTCTGTTCTGATAAAATATGAGAATCCCGAGGATCGCACTGACTATTATCAGCAGCACAGACGTTGCTGAATAAATAAAGTAAAGCGTCCTGATTTTGAGGTTGGCGCTATTAATCGAGTTGACATCCTTGTCTAATGCACCGGATGAAAGACGGCCAAGGGGAGTATCCAACGTATGCATGACTTTCAGATATTTTTGTAGCTCCGGGCGACTCATGCTCTCAAGATGCGCATCCAGATAATCCAGTGTTTCTTCAAGCTTTATCGCCAAATCATGGTGCGCTTTGTTGTTGTTTATATAATGACCTAAATCCCCTTCTTTGACTAAATCACTCTGGCTGAGCATGATGTCGAGACGCAGACGCACATCATCAAGTGTCATCGCATCATCAATAGTGTAAAGACCGAGCCACGATTCAAAGCGATAATATTCTGATACCATCTGGGCGGCAGACCATGAATCAGTGTATTGCGTGAGTTTTTGTAGCTCTTGCTGCCTTTCATGGACAAGAAAAGAGATATATCCAGTAGATACAAAAAGGAAAAATATAATGCCAGCCAGTATTCTGTTCATGATGTTCCGCTGAACCCCTACTCTATATCCATTCTACTGACTTGCCACGCTGATCTTGAATAATAGACCTGGTTATTCAGTTCAGGGATGCTGTCATAAGGATACACCACGAATAGTGGGCCTTTATCACGGATGGGCATGTATTCTCCGTTGATTTTTAAGGCAAGGATAACATTGTATTTTTTGAAGTCACTGAGCGGAATGATGGTGGTGTAGTCATTGAGCGCGGTAACTTTAACGACCGATCCTTTCGCCCCGACATAATCCATAAGTTTCTGCAGCGGAATACCCGTAAAAGTGGTGCGGCCATTATACCAGGGAGAGGTAGTCTGGAAACTGACCACCCCCAGCTTTTCAAGACTGGCGATATCCAGAACGGCTTTCCCATCCCGGTTTGTATTTTCGATATGACCGGACAGGGTTAAAATGACTTTACCGGTAGGTTTGGCAAGATCGCCCGCCCAGATCGATGTGGAGACCATAAAGCTCAACAGCATGACAATTAAGCGCATTCTAACCTCGACTATTGACCAGATGTAAAAGAATTATAATTTAGTCATCATGTTATTAATATATGCTACCCAGCCATAATGGATTCAATTAATTAAATTATTTTTTATAATTTAAAAATCATTA
>NZ_CBDKZX010000086.1:0-15363 GCF_965301105.1 Kluyvera sp. | reverse complement strand
GTCTTTTCCATTATTTCCAGGTTGCCGTATTCAGGTTAAAACCAGCCACGCGGTAGGCTTTGTAGCGATCGCGTGCGAGTTGTTTCAGAGTTTCTTCGTAAGGGACGAAGTCTACCACTTCTGTGAAAGCGGTGGCAAAATCTGCAAAGTTTACCCGCAGACTTATCAGTATATCCCGTGGGCTGCTGTTGCGCCTGGCAGGCCAGGCGATCTCCACCGGCGCACCGCCTCTTGGGCCTTCGCCCGCCAGGTTATGCGGCACAAAACTTTCCGGAGGGCGGCTCCACAGGGCTTCATCCAGGCGAATGGCCTGCTGCTCGTCTTCGCAGGCGATCAGCACGCGCTTGCCCGCGCGCCAACGTTCTGCGGCAATTTCACACACCAGTTGTTCGACGGCGCTAAGCTCGTCGACGGTGGTGTCATTG
This sequence comes from Kluyvera sp., assembly GCF_965301105.1. NCBI lineage: Bacteria > Pseudomonadati > Pseudomonadota > Gammaproteobacteria > Enterobacterales > Enterobacteriaceae > Kluyvera > Kluyvera sp. Next base: position 14,938 of record NZ_CBDKZX010000086.1, on the reverse strand, counting down.
TCCAGAAGATAGAACGTCGCATTCTTCATATATGGGGCTTCTTGTGGTGGATTTAAATCGCCCCCTGACTCCCTTCCCGAACGCGGGGAAGATTGGTTCCCTCTCCCCAGTGGGGAGAGGGTTAGGGTGAGGGGGTTGTGCCTTACTCTTCGCCGTTAAACCCGGCGCGGTTCAGCAGGAACTGCGACAGCAGCGCCACCGGACGACCGGTTGCGCCTTTGGCCTTACCGGAGCGCCATGCGGTGCCCGCGATGTCCAGATGCGCCCAGTTGTACTTACGGGTAAAGCGCGCCAGGAAGCAGCCTGCGGTGATCGCACCGCCAGGACGGCCGCCGATGTTGGCCATATCCGCGAAGTTAGACTCCAGCTGTTCCTGATACTCATCACCCAGCGGCAGACGCCACGCGCGGTCACCCGACTGCTCGGACGCGCCAATCAGTTCGTGCGCCAGCGGGTTGTGGTTCGACATCAGACCGGTGATGTGATGACCCAGGGCAATCACGCAGGCGCCGGTCAGCGTCGCCACGTCGATAACCGCTTCCGGCTCGAAGCGCTCAACGTAGGTCAGCACGTCGCACAGCACCAGACGGCCTTCGGCGTCGGTGTTCAGGACTTCAACGGTTTGGCCAGACATGGTGGTTAGCACGTCGCCCGGGCGATACGCGCGGCCACCCGGCATGTTTTCACAGCCCGCCAGCACGCCGATAACGTTAATCGGCAGCTGAAGCTCGGCAACCATACGCATCACACCGTATACCGCCGCCGCGCCACACATGTCGTACTTCATCTCGTCCATGCCTTCGGACGGCTTGATGGAGATGCCGCCTGAGTCGAAGGTCAAACCTTTACCGACCAGCACAATCGGACGAACGTCTTCAGATTCAACGCCTTTATACTCGATGACCGACATCAGTGATTCGTTCTGCGAACCGTTGCCGACCGCGAGGTAGGAGTGCATTCCCAGCTCTTTCATCTGCTGTTCGCCGATGACGCGGGTGATGACATTTTTGCTGTAACTGTCTGCCAGCTGACGCGCCTGTGAGGCCAGATAGGCGGCGTTACAGATGTTCGGCGGCATGTTGCCGAGGTCTTTCGCCGCCTTGATACCGGCGGCAATGGCCAGACCGTGCTGAATCGCTCGTTCGCCGCTGGTCAGTTCACGGCGGGTTGGCACGTTGAAGACCATTTTACGCAGCGGACGACGCGGCTCGCTTTTGTTGGTTTTGAGCTGGTCGAAGCTGTACAGCGTCTCTTTCGCGGTTTCAACCGCCTGGCGCACTTTCCAGTAGTTATTGCGCCCTTTAACGTGCAGTTCGGTCAGGAAGCAGACGGCTTCCATTGAACCGGTGTCATTCAGGGTGTTGATGGTTTTTTGAATGACCTGCTTGTACTGGCGTTCGTCGAGCTCGCGCTCTTTGCCGCAGCCAATCAGCAGAATGCGTTCTGACAGCACGTTCGGTACGTGGTGCAGCAATAAGGTCTGCCCCGGTTTGCCTTCCAGTTCGCCGCGACGCAGCAGCGCGCTGATATAACCGTCGCTGATTTTATCGAGCTGTTCGGCGATGGGAGAGAGCCGACGTGGTTCGAATACGCCTACGACGATACAGGCACTCCGCTGTTTCTCCGGGCTACCACTTTTTACACTGAACTCCATGCACTACGCTCCTGAATCTTAAAGACAACGGCGGTGGCTACGGATAGAATTGCAAGCTTACGTAACTCATTTCCGCTGTTGCGGTGACTTCGTGTTAATCTTAACGTTATTACGGTCCTGGCACGTCAGAACAGGTCATGAAACGTGAAACCGCTGAGTCATTTAATCTTAGCGATGATTTCGACGACTCAAGAGAATAAATGACGTTTAAGCCATGAAACAAGCTATTTTCCTGCAATAAGACGGGTTTTTACGGGCGTATTTATAGTGATAATCATACGATATCTGGTGCGGGAGACGCTAAAAAGCCAGCTTGCCATCCTCTTCATCCTGCTTTTGATCTTCTTTTGTCAGAAACTGGTGAGGATCCTCGGCGCGGCGGTTGATGGTGATATCCCGACAAACCTGGTTCTCTCTTTGCTGGGGCTCGGCGTGCCTGAAATGGCGCAGCTTATCCTGCCGCTGAGCCTGTTCCTGGGTCTTCTGATGACGCTGGGGAAATTGTATACCGAAAGTGAAATTACGGTGATGCACGCCTGCGGCCTGAGTAAAGCCGTCCTGATTAAAGCGGCGATGGTACTGGCGCTGTTTACCGGCATCGTCGCGGCTGTCAACGTGATGTGGGCTGGGCCATGGTCCTCTCGCCATCAGGATGAAGTGCTCGCCGAAGCGAAAGCTAACCCCGGCATGGCGGCGCTGGCGCAGGGCCAGTTCCAGCAGTCAACCGATGGTAACGCGGTGTTATTCATTGAAGGTGTGAATGGCTCAAGCTTCCATGACGTCTTCCTGGCGCAGCTGCGGCCAAAAGGCAGCGCGCGTCCTTCGGTGGTTGTTGCCGATTCCGGTCAGCTCTCGCAGCATAAAGACGGCTCTCAGGTGGTGACCTTAAATCAGGGGACTCGATTTGAAGGTACCGCTATGCTGCGCGACTTCCGCATCACCGATTTTAAAAACTATCAGGCGATTATTGGCCATCAAGCGGTAGCCGCCGACCCGACCGATACCGAGCAGATGAGCATGAGCACGCTGTGGAATACGGACAATAACCGTGCTCGCGCCGAGCTGCACTGGCGCCTGACGCTCGTGCTGACAGTGTTCATTATGGCGCTGATGGTGGTTCCGCTCAGTGTGGTTAACCCGCGTCAGGGACGAGTGCTTTCGATGCTGCCAGCGATGTTGCTCTATCTGGTGTTCTTCCTGCTGCAAACCTCGCTGAAATCGAATGCCGGCAAAGGCAAGCTAGACCCGGCGGTATGGATGTGGGCGGTTAACCTGCTGTATATCGCGCTGGCCGTGGCGCTGAACCTGTGGGACACCGTCCCAATGCGTCGTCTCCGCGCCCGCTTGACCAATAAAGGAGCGGTATAATGCAGCCATTTGGTGTACTAGACCGCTATATCGGTAAAACCATCTTCACCACCATCATGATGACGTTGTTCATGCTGGTGTCGCTGTCCGGCATCATCAAGTTTGTCGACCAGTTGAAAAAGGCCGGGCAGGGGAGCTATGACGCGCTGGGCGCGGGTATCTATACCCTTCTCAGCATGCCGAAAGACGTGCAAATCTTCTTCCCTATGGCGGCGCTGCTTGGCGCGCTGCTGGGGCTGGGGATGCTGGCGCAGCGCAGCGAACTGGTGGTGATGCAGGCTTCTGGCTTCACCCGTATGCAGGTGGCGCTGTCGGTGATGAAAACCGCGATTCCGCTGGTGCTGCTGACCATGGCGATGGGTGAATGGGTCGCACCGCAGGGCGAGCAGATGGCGCGTAACTACCGTGCGCAGCAGATGTATGGTGGCTCGCTGCTCTCAACCCAGCAGGGCATGTGGGCGAAAGACGGCCACAGTTTTGTGTATATCGAGCGTGTTAAGGGCAACGACGAACTGGGTGGCGTGAGCATCTACAGTTTTAACAACGAGCGTCGTCTACAGTCTGTTCGCTATGCGGCTAGCGCCAAATTTGATACCGAACAGAAGGTTTGGCGTTTATCGCAGGTGGATGAATCTAACCTTTCGGATCCGAAACAGATTACCGGTTCACAGACGGTGAGCGGTACCTGGAAAACCACCCTCACGCCTGACAAGCTTGGCGTCGTGGCGCTGGACCCGGATGCGCTGTCCATCAGCGGGCTGCACAACTACGTGAAGTATCTGCACGCCAGCGGCCAGGACGCCGGGCGTTACCAGCTGAATATGTGGAGCAAAATATTCCAGCCGCTTTCCGTAGCGGTGATGATGCTGATGGCGCTGTCATTCATCTTCGGCCCGCTGCGTAGCGTGCCGATGGGCGTGCGCGTGGTGACAGGGATTAGCTTTGGCTTCGTGTTCTACGTGCTCGATCAGATCTTCGGCCCGCTCACGCTGGTATACGGCATTCCGCCGATTATCGGCGCGCTGTTGCCAAGCGCCAGCTTCTTCCTGATAAGCCTCTGGCTGATGATGAGAAAAGCGTAACCTCTCTTGTAGCCCGGCCAAGCGAAAGCGACGCCGGGTTTTTTATGCCTGGAATGGCTGTATTCCTTTTGTACATTGGCGCTACCCCCGGGGCTCGGGCTACGGGATCGGGATCATGTAGGCCGGATAAGGCGTTTACGCCGCCATCCGGCAAACAAACGGTACGAAACTAACGCCGCCGTCCACCCAGCAGGCTACCCAACATCCCACGCACAATCTGGTTCGTCACCTGACGCACGGCGCTTTTTGCCGCCGTCTGCACCAGACCATCGTGTTTGCCGCCGCGCGGACCGGTGGTGCCGAAGATAATATCTTTCAGCCCGCCAAGTATGCCGTCATCAACGCCCTGCTGACCTTTGGCCGGCGGAGCATCCGCCTGACCTGCGCTGTTCTGCACCCCTTTTTGCAGCATCTCGAACGCCGACTCACGGTCTATCTCATCCTCATACTTGCCATACAGCGGCGAGTTATTAATAAGACCATTGCGCTCGTCGTCGGTGACTGGCCCCATACGTGAACATGGCGCAATCACCATCGCCCGCTCAACGACAGATGGGCTGCCTTTGGTATCAAGGAACGAGATAAGCGCCTCCCCGGTCCCTAACTCCTGAATCGCCTGCTCTGTGTTAAATGCCGGATTAGCGCGCATGGTCTGCGCCGCCGTCTTCACCGCTTTCTGATCTTTCGGTGTAAAGGCGCGCAGCGCGTGCTGCACGCGGTTACCAAGCTGGCCCAGCACCGCATCGGGAATATCCGATGGGTTCTGCGAGACAAAGTAGACGCCCACGCCCTTAGAACGAATCAGGCGGATCACCTGCTCGATTTTATCCAGCAGCACCTGCGGCGCATCGCTAAACAGCAGGTGCGCTTCATCGAAGAAGAAGACCAGCTTCGGCTTCTCGAGGTCGCCGGCCTCCGGCAACTGCTCGTACAGCTCGGAGAGCATCCACAGCAGGCTGGCGGCGTACAGCTTCGGCATCTGGTAGAGCTTTTCCGCGCTGAGGATATTGATGATGCCTTTGCCATTGCTGTCGGTACGCATCCAGTCTTTGATATCCAGCATTGGCTCGCCGAAGAAGTGTTCGGCACCTTGCTGCTCCAGCGTCAGCAGCCCGCGCTGAATAGCCCCTACGGAGGCGCTGCTGATATTGCCGTATTGGTTCTGGAAAGATTTCGCGTTATCGCCGATGTACTGGGTTATCGCGCGCAGGTCTTTGAAGTCCAACAGCAACAGCCCCTGATCGTCGGCAATGCGAAAGATGATGTTTAACACCCCGGACTGCACTTCGTTGAGGTTGAGCAGGCGTGCCAGCAGCAGTGGGCCGAGGTCAGACACTGTTGCCCGCACCGGGTGGCCCTTCTCGCCAAAAATATCCCACACGACTACCGGATTTGCGTGCGGCTCCCAGTCGGTGACACCGATATTGTTCAGGCGCGCCATTAGCTTTTCAGAGGCCAGACCTTCTTTTGCCACACCGGTCAGATCGCCTTTCACGTCCGCCATAAAGACCGGCACGCCAATCTCCGAGAACGACTCGGCCATTTTTTGCAGGGTGACGGTTTTCCCGGTACCGGTGGCGCCGGTAATTAACCCGTGGCGGTTGGCCATATTAGGCAGCAATTCAAGCTGCTTGTCCTGGGTGCGTGCGATCAGCAAAGGTGCGCTCATGGGTAATCCTCCATTTATTCTGCGTCGAGTATAGGCAAAACAACGATAACTCGCGGCAGTAAATTGTCTGTTTTGCGGCGCGTTATCCAGTGCGGACTATGCTTTGCATACGGTTTTCTTTTTTTGGGAAGGTTATGTCCAGATTCTTCTTTAACGATCGCAAACAGCTGGTCGACGATGCGCTGGAAGGCGTAGTGTTATCTGCGCCTCACGGCAACCTGGTTCGACTGGATATCGATCCGGCTATTCGTATTGTGGCTCGCGGTGACTGGGATAAAAGCCGGGTGGCGATTATCTCCGGCGGCGGCTCCGGCCACGAACCGGCGCACGCGGGCTTTGTCGGCAGAGGCATGCTCACCGCTGCCGTATGTGGCGATCTCTTTGCTTCCCCAAGCGTGGATGCGGTACTGAACGCCATCGTCGCGGTCACGGGCGACCGAGGCTGCCTGCTGATTGTCAAAAACTACACCGGTGACCGCCTCAACTTCGGGCTTGCCGCCGAAAAGGCCAAACGCTACGGCCTGAAGGTGGAGATGGTGATTGTCGCCGACGACGTTGCGCTGCCGGATAACAAACAGCCGCGCGGTATTGCGGGCACGGCGCTGGTGCATAAAGTGGCGGGCTACGCGGCGGAGCAGGGTAAATCGCTTAGCGAAGTGCACGAGATAGCCCAGCAGGCCAGCCGGGGCGTGTTCAGCCTGGGGCTGGCGATGGAAACCTGTAACCTGCCCGGTGGAGAGACCGAAGATCGCATTAAGCCCGGACAGGTGGAGCTGGGGCTGGGCATTCACGGCGAGCCGGGTGCCTCGACGGTCAGCAGCCATAACAGTAAACAGCTGATAGGCACGCTGGTTGAGACCCTGAAAGCCTCTGCGGGAGACAACCGTGTGGCGGTGCTGATCAACAACCTGGGCGGCGTGTCGGAGCTGGAGATGGCGCTGCTCACCAAAGAGCTGGCGCATTCCGCGCTGCGCGAGCAGATAGCCTATCTGATTGGCCCGGCGACGCTGGTTAGCTCGCTGGATATGAAAGGTTTCTCGCTGTCGCTGATTGTTCTTAATCAGGTCATCGAAGAAGCGCTGCTGGCTGATGTTGAAACCTCTGGCTGGGTGAAGGCGGTGGCTTTTGCGCCGCTCAGAACCCTGACGCATGCCAAAGTGCACGACGCGTTGGAGGTTCAGCCATCGGAGAACCCACAGGTGCATGCGCTGGTGGCGCAAGCGACGCAGACGCTGCTGGGGCTCGAAGCGCGATTGAACGCGCTGGATGCTAAAGTGGGCGATGGCGATACCGGCTCGACCTTTGCGCTGGGCGCGCAGGATATCGCCACGCAGCTTAAACAGAATGCGCTGCCGTTGAACAACCCGGCGCAACTCTTGCAGCTGATTGGCGAGCGTCTGGCAACGGTGATGGGGGGCTCTAGCGGCGTGCTGATGTCGCTATTCTTTACCGCAGCAGGGCAGGCGTTAGCACAGGGGGAGACGCTACCGGATGCGCTATTGGCAGGGTTAAAGCAGATGAAGTTCTACGGTGGTGCCGCACCCGGCGATCGTACATTAATTGATGCCTTGCAGCCGGCGTTGGAAGCGCTGCGTGACAAGGGGCTGGCAGAGGCGATTGTGGCGGCGCAGCAGGGCGCTGATAGCACGGCGACCATGCAGAAAGCGAAAGCAGGACGCGCATCTTATGTGAACAGCGACAACCTGAACGGCGTGCCGGATCCCGGAGCAGTTGCCGTAGCGGAAGTCTTCGCTGCGTTTGCTAAAGGTTAATGGCGCAGAGAGAAGAACCGGCGGCAGAACGCCGCCGGAGTGACATCAGAAATCAGCCTTCAACACTACACGGTAACGGGCTTTACCGTCACGCACGTGCTGGATGGCGTCGTTGATTTTCGACATCGGGAACAGCTCAGTGATTGGCGCCACTTTGCTGCGACCGGCAAACTTCATCAGCTTGCGCAGTTCGAACGGGTTACCCGTTGCCGAACCGGAGATACTACGGTCGCCGCCAATCAGAGTAAACGCCGGGACCGGCAGCGGCGTCAGCACCGCGCCGACGGTATGGAAGTTGCCGCCCGAGGCCAGCGCTTCGAAGTATGGCTGCCAGTTCAGATCCACGTTGACGGTGTTGATGATCAGATCAAACTGACCCGCCAGCTCTTTGAGCGCCTCCGGCGAACGGCTGTTCACCACGTGGTCCGCGCCCATCGCCCGTACTTCCTGCTCTTTCGACGGATTGGAGCTGAACGCCGTCACCTCGGCACCCATCGCCCGCAACAGCTTAATGGCGATATGCCCCAGACCCCCAATCCCAATCACCCCCACGCGGCTGGTGGCGGTAACGTGATGCATCAGCAGCGGTTTAAAGACGGTGATCCCGCCGCACAGCATCGGACCTGCGGTTTCGATATCAATGTTATCCGGCAGCGGAATAACCCATTGCCAGTCGGCGCGCAGCTTATCGGCAAAGCCACCGTGATTGAGGATGGTCGGCACCGATCCTTCGGTACAGTTGATCTGGTTGCCATCGATACAGGCATCGCAGTGGCCGCAGCTTCGCGCCGTCCAGCCAATGCCCACGCGCTGACCAATTTTCAGCCCTTTATTCTGTGCCGCGCTGCCCAGCGCCACCACGTGACCAATCACCTCGTGGCCTGCAACCAGCGGATATTGAGAGAACCCCCATTCGTTGTCGATCATCGACAGGTCCGAGTGGCAGATCCCGCAGTAATCCACCTTCACTTCAACGTCTTCCGGCAACAGCTCCCCGGCATCGTATTCCCAGACTTCCAGTTCTGCCCCGGCATTTTTCGCGGCGTAGCTTTTTATGATGGACATCGTGTATCTCTCAGTGTGGTGTTGAACTGAGAGTGTAGAGCATGTAAGGGCAGGGCGCTTGGCGGAAGGGGGGATTAAGACGAATGTGACCGCGGTTAAGTTGTGCTGTTTTTTTCAACACTTAGCGAGGTTAACACGCGCTGGTGCTTGCATGGTTGTGTTTGGTAGGTATAATCCACAACGTTTTCCGCATACCTTTCCGTGCCGGAGTGGCGAAATCGGTAGACGCAGTTGATTCAAAATCAACCGTAGAAATACGTGCCGGTTCGAGTCCGGCCTTCGGCACCAAGTGATGCAATAATTAGCTACCTAAGGGTGGCTTTTTTTGTGTCCATTTCCGTCCAGATTCGTCCATATATGTCTGTAATTTAAAGATAATTTATTTTTCAGTAATAACCATTTTTATTTTGTGGTCTTTCCGTGTTGGTCATTTTTCATCCATTGACATCCACGCGATTTGGGGGCCAAATTGGGGGCTTAGACGTAGTTCGATAATAGTGAGGCCCCCAAATGGCACTAACAGATCGCTCTATAGTCCACGCCAAGCCTTGTGGCAAGCCGTATAAGCTCAGTGACTCGCATGGACTTTACCTGCTGGTTAACCCTAACGGTTCAAAACGCTGGTACATCAAGTACCGCTTTGTAAACAAAGAGAAAAAGCTCGCTTTAGGACCTTATCCGCTTTTGACGCTTGCACAGGCAAGACGCATGCGTGAAGAGGCCCAATTACTGCTGATTTCTGGCATCGATCCGAGCGCACACCGAAAGGCTGAACGCCTTGCTATAACGCCGGAACATACGTTTGAGTCTGTGGCACGCGAATGGGTCACCAGTAACGTGAACTGGTCGGCGGAACATAAGAAGCGGGTGCTGCGTTACTTCGAGCTTTATGTGTTCCCCACGAACGGCAACTGTGACATCACCAAAATGAAGGTCAAAGATCTGCTGGTGCCCATCAAGGAGGTGGAGAAAGCGGGCAAACTGGATGTTGCTTCCCGGCTTCAGCAGCGCACTGCCTGCGTGATGCGCTACGCCGTCCAGAACGGCATTATCGATCATAACCCCGCATCAGATTTAACCGGGGCGGTCTCTACGCCCAAAGTACGTCACCACCCGGCGTTGGATCTGAATCTTATCCCTGATTTCCTGGAAAGAATCGACGATTACAAAGGCCGTCAACTGACTCAACTGGCGGTAAAGCTGGCGCTGCTGCTGTTTATCCGCTCCAGCGAGCTGCGCTTTGCCCGTTGGGATGAAATTGACCTGCGTAACGCCATGTGGACAATCCCCGCTGAGCGTGAGCCGATCCCCGGCGTTAAATATTCAGCGCGTGGGGCGAAGATGCACTCCCCACACCTGGTCCCATTGTCCCGTCAGGCCATCGAACTGCTGCACGAGGTGCGGCAGCATTGCCGGCCGGGAACTGAACTGGTGTTCCCCGGTGATCACAATTACCGCAAACCAATGAGTGAAAACACCATCAACAAGGCGCTGCGGGTGATGGGCTACGACACCCAGAAAGACGTCTGCGGCCACGGTTTTCGCACTATGGCCTGTAGCGCACTGGTGGAGTCAGGCCTGTGGTCAAGCGACGCGGTAGAGCGCCAGATGAGCCATCAGGAGCGTAAGCGCGTGCGGGCGGCGTATATCCATAAGGCGCAGCACCTGGAAGAGCGCCGGGAAATGATGCAGTGGTGGGCGGATTATCTGGATGCAAATCGGTTCAGGCATGTTGTGCCGTATGGCTACAAAAAGTCGCCGGGAGGCGCACTCGACCATATGAGTTTCCAGGAGCGCAATGACCGGCAACTGGAGGAGCTGAAAGCCAGAATACTGGCCGACTCGGAATGGCTGACAGCGTCTGAGTTATCGGCAAAAGCAGGTTTTCGTTCCGCCGATCCTGATGCTGGCCCGAAAGGCTGGAAAGCCGCCGGGAAGATATTCTCGCTGAAGGTCGACGGTGAGGATTTGTACCCTGACTATGTCCTGGATGAGAAAATGCGACCTCTTAAGGTTGTCCGTTTGATTCTTTCACTGTTTAAGGAGCGTAAAACACCGTGGGGGCTGGCTATCTGGTTCGGCTCGGCAAACCGCAGATTGAGAGGTGGGAAGCCGAAAGATTTGTTGGTATCAAAGTCCGAGCTGGTTCTGATGGCGGCGCAGGATGAGATGGAGTCGGGGGAGAAGGGATATATTGATTTCTTTTAATGCTGAGTTGCTTATGTACGGGCAGACATTTCTAACCTCTATTACAAACCTCCTCCATGGCGTCTTCTCGTCGCTAACAACTTTACTATGTGATTACAATAAAGTGTAAATATTCTGGCGTTTTTTATGATTTGTTGAAGTAATATTAGCATTGTTTCTTCTTCCCGTACTTACAACCTACAGCTCGTACAGGTTAACTGTTGATATGCTAATATAATGGCATCATCCATATAGAAAAGATAAAATATTATCACTGTGGCTAAAAAAACAGCACCCTTGCTTCCAGAGACTAATCAGTTGCTTGTTGAGTTTGGTGAGCGCCTTAAGCTGGCGCGTCTGAGACGCAAGCTTACAGCAAAGCAGGTTGCTGAACGGGCTGGAATGTCGCCAATGACACTGCGTTCTCTTGAATCAGGGGGAGCTGGTGTGACAATCGGCGCTTACTTGTCTGTTATGCAGATCTTAGGGCTTGAAAAGGATCTAAACAAACTTGCCGCCGAGGATGAGCAAGGACGCCTGCTCCAGGATTCCAGGTTAATAAACAAAACATATGCTTCTCGTCCTTCTGCAGTTACTCGCACAAACAGGCATACCGGGAGTGTGGTAAAACGTGATACGTCCGGTAAGCAATCCATGGCCCCATCAAAAAAATCAGCAAATGCCGAACTAAAAACACCTGCCGCGACATCAGCATCCTTGGCTGCGCTGTTAAAACCAATAAAAAATCCTAAAAGGTAACTGACTATGGCAATGATTGGCGTGTATGCGGACTGGGATGGCCTGCATGGCCCCAGACGGCTCGGCTTTTTGCATAGTCGCCGGACCCGTGCGCGAGAATTATTTGAATTTGAGTACGATCCGGATGCTTTAGCCGATCCCGAGCTTAACTTCCTACAGCTTGACCCTGAAATAGTCTTGTTTGGAGGAGCGCAGTATCCAACACCACCGCGCGATAAATTTGGGGTTTTTGGTGACTCCAGTCCTGACCGCTGGGGGCGAATGCTGATGAAAAGACGTCTGGAACGGGATATTCGCGAAGGGCTTCTGCCTGAAGGGACACAACTGCACGAATCCGATTATCTTCTGGGTGTGCATGATCTTTATCGAGTTGGTGCTCTGCGCTACAAGTTGGAAGATGAAGGCGAGTTTCTTGATAATCGAATGGATGTCGCGGCCCCTCCATTTACCGAAATTGGCGCATTAGAAAGAGCCAGTCGGTCACTTGAGGATGATCCGGATAACAGAGCATTGATGGGCCATGAATGGCTAAGAATGCTAATAGCACCAGGCGGTTCTCTCGGGGGCGCACGACCAAAGGCAAGTGTTGCGGATGACAATGGACATCTCTATATCGCCAAATTTCCGAGTACAAGAGATGAATACGATGTCGGTGGTTGGGAGATGGTTGTTAACGCTCTGGCTGTCGGTTGTGGCCTTAATGTGGCTTCTGCACAAGCGCGAAAATTCGCCAGCGATCATCATTGTTTTATGGTGCGTCGTTTTGACCGTACCGATGCTGGTCAGCGTCTTCATTTTGCATCTGCCATGACGTTGACCCGACACCAGGATGGGGATGATTACTCAACAGGCGTCAGCTATCTGGAGCTTGCTGAAGTTCTCATCAGAAATGGTGCACAGACCAATGCTGACCTACAGGAACTCTGGTCACGCATCGTTTTTAATATTCTGGTTTCTAACTCCGATGATCATTTGCGAAACCACGGATTTATTCTGGTTCCAGGTAAGGGATGGCGACTTTCTGAAGCCTACGATATAAATCCGGTTTCCAGATCTGATGGCTTGAAGCTCAATATAACTGAGGCAGATAACGCGCTGGATCTGGAATTAGCTAGGGAAGTTGCTGAATACTTTCGCCTGAATCAGGCCAAAGCTGATGAGATTATTGCCAGCTTCCGTGGGATAGTCAGCCAGTGGAGAACTATTGCGGACAGCCTTACTCTTCCTTACCGGGAGCAGGAACAAATGGCGGAAGCGTTCAGACGTGCAATGTGAGTAGTAAACTACAAATTATATTTGGAGCACTTTCTTTTATCGCAAGCCGGAATAGCACTTCAGATGGCACTCCGTTGAAGTTATAGGAAGAAAGGTCATTTTGACTGGCGATAAATCCTACTGTAAACCCATATGTTTAAAAAAACGTGTTTTATCGACATATCGCCGCAACGTGTCGATGGAATAAACATGTTTTGGCTATATGTTTAAAAAAATGCTTTTTATCGACATATCCTCAGAAGCTTGGCACAGACTATCACTACCAGAGCGATATCAACCTTTGAGTGGGGTCCATAGCCAGTAAACTTAGGCAGCCTTTTGAAGCGATTGAGAGGTCACCCTACAACGCTTGCAAACGTGAAAAATGCCCCTATTTCATGGCTAATTAACCGCGAAATTCTAGCCATGGAGGATACTACAGATGTTACCCCGGACACACCGCCAGCTCGTAAGCGTTGAAGTGATGTGGCCTGCTCAGACGCTACCACTTCCCCTGCAACAGGTAGTCGAAGCATTGAATCAGGGCGAAACGCCCGATCAGATTATTATCCGCATGAACCAACAGGGCCTGCTGGCGTGGCGTGAGGATGCATCCGCGCAGGATACACACGATATCTTTCAGGTACGGCTGGATAATCAGCATGAGGCTCGGTTTCTCTGCCGCTACGTTACGCTGCCGCTGCACTGATGCCCGTATCCCGGTAATGCGAAATTGAAGAGTGCTGTTTATTACCGGATAAATTAATATGCTATAAAATAAAGAGTTAGCATATGTCGTTTCAGGGATGATGAATTGTAAATGAAGAAGAAACTGCCAGACCAGCTTTCCAGGGAATGCATTATTGCGGCTATGCGCGCCTATGATGAAGGTGTACGCCATCAATTCAGCGAGTCCCGGCTGTATGATGTGGTCTTTGAAGGGGGCAGTTATCCACCGAAAGCGATAGTCGGTATTGCTGCTTCAAATATGACCGGCGTTGAGTTTTCCCCTGAAGATTTTAGTGGTGGTATCAAGTCGAAATGCGTCAAGTTGCTTACCGCTCAAGGGTTCCAGATCGTTGAGAAAAATTTGGGTAACGAGCGGCCCGGTATCAGCATTTTTCCTGATGAACTACCGCCGCATAGCGTATTTACTGAAGGTACCGCTATGCAGGTAACGGTTAACCGCTATGAACGCGACCGTATGGCCCGACAGGCTGCATTAGCCTGGCATGGTTGCCTGTGCAAAGTATGTGGTATTGATATGATGAAGGTGTATGGCGAGATAGCAAAAGGTTTTATCCATATACATCACCTGATTCCGCTTTCAGACATCAAAGAGAATTATTCTCTGGATCCCAAAAAAGATCTTATTCCTGTCTGCCCTAATTGCCATGCCATGTTACATAGAAAAAAACCTCCATTTACTCCAGATGAGTTGAGGGCCTTTCTTCTTCAGAACTATTAGATTAATTCACGGGGTGATGAAAATATTTAATAATTCATCATGAATTTTGTTCCACTCCTGATTTAGATTAAGAGTTCTGAGAGTAATTTTATAATTGTTTATTGTATATGTTTCATTAACACTATCTCCTGTCATTGGATATATAAGAATGCCATCTATGTTCTTATTTTGTTTTGTTTTTTGAAAATCGTAATTATGCAAATAACACATTAATTGATAAAGGTTGTTTGAGCGGAATTTTGCTCTATTGTACCTGTTGGTATACATGTTTTTATAGTATTTGGCATCTATGATAATGGTTTTATTTGCATTTGACATTATTATATCACTTTCCATCCTAGGTAAGAGTTTTAATTCTGGATCAGTATCACTAGAAGCATCCCATTTTATATGCGGTCGGTTTACACTCCAACCAATATATTCTTTTTTCATAAACTGATACAAGAACTCTTGGAATATCCGTGACATTTCACGTTCATCTCGTATAAAATCATAAAAATTAACACGACCTTTTTCTTGCGATATAAAAGATGAAGTGTATACTAATTGGCAAATGGTAATAATAAATTTATAAAATTTATTATTACCATTGAGTTGTATTATTCTGAAAATTTTTGAGTTTAAGTCAATTTCTCTAATAGGACGCATATACTTCAACAC
>NZ_CBDKZX010000085.1:0-15422 GCF_965301105.1 Kluyvera sp. | reverse complement strand
GGCAAGCCGGCGTCAGCAGCCACGCCGGATGCGTCTCAGGGTGCCGGTGACGGAAAGGCACACGACGTGACAGTTCAGTCGCCAGCCTCCGCAACATCAGGTTCCTTAAGCGCCCGCGCGAACACGACTGAAGTACCGCGTTCCAATCAGAAGGAACCCGGCATGTTGAACCGTCAGGGTTCGTACTGGCAAGGACTTGATGGCAATCAGGCCAGCAAAGTGACTCCTGGTCAGACATACAAATCGTCATCGTTTGTAGGGAGTCGTGGTTCATCACAGGCGACGCCATATTTCAGCGGTGTTTCAAAATCCACAGCGAAAAAGTAGTTTGCTGCGAGCCATTTTGAACGAGGAAGCCATGAGAAGAATAGAACAAAATGTTGTAGGTACCGTGAATAATATTATTGCTCAAGCATTATGTTGTGATATTGAGCAGGTCACTAAAGATAAAGATATGTATTACGATCTTTTGGCCGACTCATTAGCAATGATTGATATTTTTGTTGCGCTGGAGCAAACGTATTCGATTGCTTATACAGAAGAAGATATAACAAAAATAGAACGCGTGGAGGATATATATCATTTTGTCAATGTTCACATTTAGAGAGGGACGTTTGATGAATATCAATGCCGTTATCTCTGCGGAGTATCGCTACTACACTCCAGGGGGAGGGGCCTCGTATCCATATCGGCATTTTTTGTCGCAATTAGAGGGCGTAAGGGGAGGGATCCCAACGAATATGTTCAGGAAAAATGTATGTGATTATCATAATCTCATGAATTATAAAATAGATGATGATGATCTTAGTGATGAGTATGTGGTATCTCCATTACGCAAAGACAAGCCACTGCACATAATATCATTTATCCGGTTGGTTTCCGGTGTCGAAAGTCACCTCCTGGCTTATTATGTACCTTACCAGTATCGAAAGCGAACGGTCTTTAAAGTGCGACATCGTGGATACACTGTCAGAAAGTGCAAAAATATCTAGTGTCACTTTACAATTAGATTAATCAGCGTAATCAAAGGGCACTATGACTTTATTATCATAGTGCTTTTTTTATGAAAAAATGATCGTTTTTGTCGTTGTTCGATTATATTTTCATCACAATTGAATCATGATTTTTATCGCATCTCTGAGTACTATTACGTCATGATTGATGGGCTCGATGTCTATCATTTCTCACAGGATCATAAAACTAATTATGCTGGAAAAAAAACAAAACAATAATTCTGCGCGAAAAGTTGTAATTCGTTTGATTAATGGTTCGCTACGCGGGTGTGAGTTCACGCTTACGGCCGGGAGAACCGTATTCATCGTCTGTCATGCAGATGATATTAAGCAGCAACACCAGGGAACCCTCACCCCCGATAACACGATTTACATCCCCTGTAGTGTACCATCGCCCAATTTTGAAATCTTTGTGCCAGAGGATAAAGATAAGCTTCTTGTTTTACATGTATTTGACGCCGATGGTGCGACTGAACAAGAAATTTCTGCGAACAAATTAATTGCTATCGGTGAGCAGAAGATCTGTTGGAGAGATGAAAAGGATGCCTTTTCCGACGATTTGTTAACCGATTATGTTCATCAACAGTCACATGATGATGCTGAGCAAAATGATGATGTCAGAACGACCACCGGTAAAAGCCCTTGGTGGAAATTGGCTGCGGCTTTCGTCATTATTGGCTGCGTCTCCGCTGCCGGATACTCTTATCTGAACGAAACTCAGCGTCAAATTACTTCAGTTGCTGAATTTCTGGATAATAAGGTAGGCGATTACCATATCATCTATGGTAAGGACAGTATTATCTACATCCTCTCTGAAAGCGAAAGCGCGGCGCAATGGGCCATTCAGAGTATGATTCGAACGCCTTCGCCTTACCGCACTAAGATCTTGACAACCGACAATGAAGCACAGCGAATCGGCACATGGATAGAAAGCAACTGGCCGCAGGTCAAGCTTCATCGTGTCAGACTTGATTATCCCGAGCATCCTGTTATTGAGGTTAGTGCGGAGCGAACGAAATTATCTCCAGCGGAAATGAAGAGGTTTACTGATTCGATCGCCAAAAATATTAATTATGCTACTGATATCTCAGTTAAGAGCATTTCTGACCAAAGCATTCGCCGCCTGGCTATCGATGGCCTCGAAAAATTGTCGCTCTCTTTTACAGAGGTAAAAAATAGCAACAGCGTGACGCTGGTTATTCGTGGAGCACTCGACGATGGTGAGCTTGAAAGATTAAAAACATTTATTACTCACTACTCCCAAATATGGAAAGGAGAGTATGTGCAATTTGCTATGGAGCTTAAAGATGATTGGCTGAAAGGCAAATCATACAAATATGGAGATCGCGGATATGTCAAGTTATCTCCGGGACATTGGTATTTTCCACGCAACATAAAAAAGGAACTATGAAATGAGTGATGTTAATTATGCAGCATTTGCCAACTGGGATGGTTTTTTATCTGAGATGTCTGGATCGTTCGATTCTGGTGTCACAAATCTGAACACTGAACTGGATGAAGCATTAAAATTGTTGACAGCCGATCCATCAAACCCTGAGCTTTTGGCTAAATATCAGTCACGCTTATCAGAATATACACTTTATCGTAATGCACAGTCCAACGTGGTTAAAGTATATAAGGATGTGGCTTCAGCAATTATCACCAACTTCCGTTAATATGAGATTAATATTATGAGCTTTATTGTTAATCCTATAGAGGCATTCGCTGAGCAATCAAAAGACATCTCAATGGCAGATCCAACCTCTGTCACGTTGGAAGCTCGGATGATTCAGGCCTATGCCAAAACCTCAACATCATTTGAAGCTGAACAAAATGATGTGATCAATCGATTACAACAATCGAAAGTGACATCGGACCCTGCAGAGTTATTCAAGTTACAGCAGCGCACGTCGGATTATAACCTGCAAGTTTCTATGATCAGCACCTTAACTCGCAAAGGCGTCAGTGCGGTTGAAACTCTACTACGTTCCTGATAATGAAAAAATCATATTTATTTTTGCCATTAACAGTGTTGCTTCTTACCGGCTGTAAGGAAGAGCAATTACTCAAAGGTCTTGAGCAAAATCAAGCTAATGAGGTTATTGCTTTGTTGCAGCGGAATAACATCATGGCCGAGAAACTGAGCACGGCTAAAGAAGGTTTTGCCGTTTCTGTTAATGCCCGGGATTTTGCCGCTGCCGTTGATCTAATGGCTATGTATGGTCTACCCAGACCACCTGAGATCGAAATTGCACAGATGTTTCCTGCTGATTCTCTTGTGTCGTCTCCGCGAGCGGAAAAGGTCCGACTTTATTCTGGTATTGAACAACGCCTTGCCCAGTCGTTGTTAGCTATACGGGGAGTCGTCTCAGCCCGGGTACACGTTAGCTATGATATTGATGCTGGAGAAGGGAACAGCAGGAAAAAGCCTATCCATTTATCGTCGCTGCTCAATTACGATAATCAGATCACTGATACCTCGCTTTTGGTTGGGGATGTGAAACGTTTTTTGAAAAACAGTTTCGAGGATGTGGAATACGATAATATTTCGGTCATTTTGTCCAAAGTTGACAACGTCCAGCGGATAGCGCCAGCTATTGCGCCTGAGCGCTCTCCATCGTTGATGACCTGGTTATTTATCGTAGCTATGTTAGCAGTGAGTTTTGTATTAATCGCTGCGATGATATTCAAAAAGAGAGGGCATACATTAGCTTCCGCTTTAGGTAAGCATTCCATGCTCAATGGGAATAAGGGGCAGCACCAGCAAACGGGCGAGGCACAGGCTGAAATTAACCCCGAAGTTCAGAACAGCGTAGAGGTTTCCGATCAAAAATCTTCGCCGTCTGAAGGGAGGGAGAATGTACGCTGAAACACAGCGGATACTTTATGACCCTGTATCCTGGATTCATCCACATCGATTTCCGGCGATAGAGAATTTATCATCAGTCAGATGTCAATCTGTATTGAATGACATTCTTTTAGAAGGGTTTAAGTTATCGACTGATTGCGTTGATCTTAATAATAGTCGTGAGCGTTATATAATTTCGCACTGGGCACTATTGCCCGGTGCGGCATTAATGGCTGCCTGCCATCGCCATCGGGCAAAACTCGCGCGTAGCGGCCTGATTGCAAAACTGGATAAGGTGACTCAGCAATTTGCGCTGTCTTGCCTTACCGAGTCAGAAAGCCAGGGGCATGAGAGATTAACAGCTCAGGAGTTAGTACGGTTGGCCTGTCAGGAGGCAATGGCATTCAGTTGTTCAGTATCGGTATCAATACGAGAAAGAGTCCCATTGCTTTTTTCGTCTTCACCGACGATTTCACATAGTGCAGTTTATAGTGAAAATGATGAACTGCTATTAAGGATGGCTATTCAGCATGCAAAACGAGCCTCATGATATTATTTTTCGAAATATTGCCGAAGATGTTTTATTGCCTGCAAGTAAATTATCCCTGATAAAGAGGTCGCATGACATTATTGCGCAGGCCAAAAAAAATGCCAGTAGGATAATTAAAGAGGCAGAAGCAGAATGCGAGCAAATCCGCCGTGAATCATATAGCGCTGGCTATGAACAGGGGTTGGTAATGTCTCTCAGTTCGGTCTGCCAATTCATTGACAACAGCGAAAAACATACTCAAGAAATGGCGGTGAAGATACGAAATGATCTGAAAAATACTTTGTCTGATATCATCAGCGAAGATGATTTTAATGTAAAGGTGGTTGAGCATTGGGCTGAAGGACTTGACAAAAGTGATGAATCTTTACCATTACATATCCTAATGCCTTATGCCAATCGAAAGCTAAAGGAAAGGTTTGCTCAGGCGATCAAAAAGAACCATTCCGGGGGCGTGATTTTTGAGTTCCACGATGAACCTCGGTTCGTATTTAAATATAATAACCGACTGGCTGAGTTTTATCCTGAAGAGTTTATCTACGCTACCGTTGATGCACTGACATCAAAATATACTTTTGCCGAGCGAAAGCGCGAAATATCTAATGAGGCCATCAGATATCTCCATGAACAGTTGAGCTTATTGTATCCACCGTTACAAGAAGAAGGCATTGCGGAGTTAACAGATGAACAATATTGATACAATCAGTAGTTACAACTCAGAAGTGGTCTTGCAAAATCATGTCGAGGAAATTAAAAGTCTCGATGAAAATATGAGTGAGTCGAAGACCGACCTGAATCTTGGCTTCTTGATGATGTATGAAGAATGGAAACAAAAGATTCTCTTATCCAATGGGATTAATGAGGATGAAAATGCTGAATGGTAAATTGTTGTATATGAAATGCAGTATTGCTATCAGTGTTATTTTGCTTGGCGGCTGTCAATCATTCCCGCCGAATAAAACGCTAATGGCAAGCCATCATCAAGAAGTTGTTGGCCCGGCATATCGTTGCGTCCCTGGAGAAGGCAAAATCAATAGTGTATTGCCGGCGACACTGTATGAGCATATGAATGCGTGCATTGTCAGAGAATCATGGAGTGATGCGGTATATTTGTATGCTCTGGCCGGGAGTTTAACATGGTATGACGCGGTTCAGGTAGATACGCAATTTGCGCGTTCCATGCACACTCGGTTGCTAAAAGAAAGTATTGATGCTCTTGATAATAACCAGCGAAATAATTTCTGGCTGCACATTCAAGCTACTATGTCAGACCTTACTCAAAAGACAGCATTATGTGAAAATCTCATTGCCTTAGGTGCACCAACATATCAACCTGATTATATGCTGTTATCTGCTTCTGTGAACGTAGAGAGAAGGGAGCCAATAGCGATGAACTGGAAAAAAGCCGTTTATTCATATATTGGTTGTGATAGTGAAAGTTACCTTGATAACTATTCTTCATAAAAAACGAGCTATTCCTGGACATTGTGCATGTTTTTTCGTTTAAGATGTTTCAACTCCTTTCTTTTATTATATGGGTGTGTTAAAAAACAATAGGTATGATGATTTGAGCTATCCTTTTATCTGCAATAAAATGCTTGGGTAAAAAATCATTGTGTTTATCAACTCGTTTATAGAATATTTAGACTATATTGGGATTTTTATCTTCACGGTAAAAGGATTTTTTTATGGATTCTATATGTTACAAATTTGAAGGATTTAAGTTTCGATATGGACGTCTTGTCAACAGTGAAATGAATGAGATTACGCTTGCACCAAAGGAAAGTGCAGTGCTGAAACTATTGCTGGAACGTGCAAATGAGGTTGTCACTAAGGAGGATTTCGTACGGCTAGTTTGGAAAGGGGGGATTGTTTCCGATGAGTCACTGACACGCTGCATCTATGTTCTGAGACGAATTTTGGGGCACTCTCATAGCAAGCGCTTTATTGAGACAGTATATGGTAAGGGTTATCGTTTTGTCTTTGATGTGCAGATAGCCGATGACGATGTTTCCTTAGATGATACACCTACGCCAGTGCTACAACCCCCTGCATCGGGCAACCCCAGCATTGCATTATTTCCGTTTGAAATGGAGAATAATAAATTATCTATATCACTTCACGATATGCTGGTAGAAAGATTACAACGCATAAAAATGAAAAGTTCAGTATCCATGCATGTGATTTCTTCATTTGTCACACGAGCCTATCGGGACTATAGTGATTTTTTATTAGCAATTGAAAAATCAAATGCAGACTATTACATCACTGGTGCAGAAGTCTATTCTGACGATAACTGTATTATCAGGCTGGAGTTAGTCAGAGCTTACGACCATTCTGTGCTTGGTCGTGAGGGGGTGACCCTGACGGGCGATCATCATCTTAATTTTCACGCTATTTTTAAGATGATCACCATACTGCTTTCAGGGATTGGTGTAACGATAAGAGATGTGAATATCGCTACTCCCGTTACAGAGATAGGTAGTGAAATAATCGCGGAAGAAAAGCATCAACATTACTCTACTCGCGCATTGAGAAAACATCTGGACCTTATCTGTGAAGAGGAGGGACTGCGAAAACACTATGTGAATAAATTCCATGAGGCCATGGCTATCTACTTCTCAATCGTTAATCATGGAATCATTAAATATTCGTATTTACGCGATGAGATAAACCATATCTTTAAGAAGATGGCGGCCAGGGAACAAAATAAAGCGATCGCTTTAGCGTTGCAGGGCGTTCTCGATGAAGGGGATACCGCAGAGGAGAAATTCAAACTCGCACTGTTGTTGTACCCTGGTGTGGCGGAAGTCTATTACTACTACGCTTGTTATCTTGTCACCAATGGCGACTATTATAATGCACTGCGGATGAATAATATTTCTATTGATCTTAATAAGGCGTCATACTCTGCAAGGACATTATCACTGATTATTTATTATCTGATGGGAGACTATTCTAACGTCTTTGAAATCGGTGACAAGTTGTTACTCACACGGTCCTGCTTTACATCAATTGTGAAAGGCATCCTGGCTTTAATTTATGTCAGAGGAGGGGAGCTAAAAAAAGCACAACACTTCACCCATGCTTTTGAGAAAGTAAAGAGTGAGTGTGATTTTATCGCCTACTGCTATGATGAGGTGCAGTCCAAAGTGAAGGGTAATCACACAAGCCATGTCCCAAATGCAGTAGAGAGAAAGGCTCAAGAAAGTAAATATATTGCTTGTAATTCATGATAATTATTATTTACACAAGGCTATTGTAATGTGATTTTAAAACGCGCATTTATAATTATGAATGATAATGAATGTCCTCTCCGTATAATTAGCGATAAGCATGTGTCAGGCGTTTTTTCGATTTGATATATGGTGTATGTCGAATTGAAAGTGTGTTTATTGAGTTAGAGGTTATTCATAATGATATTTAATGCGTTTTTAATTGGCGCTGTGAAATAGAGGAAATAGAACGTCGATTGATTTTATTGTCAATGTATAAACTCTTCCTACAACTTCAATAATGATGAGTGCAGAAAGCGCACAGATATATAGTTTTTAAAACTAGAGTCTCCTTCTGGCGACAATCGCCAGAAGGGTGTTAAGATCTTGCTCTATCGTACTAACAGCAGTGTTTCACCACGCCCTAAAACTCTTAACCTGGACAGGTTGTCTGATTATATGCGTGGAGAACAATGCTGGTATCAGCATACGCGAGTAACGCTAAAAATCAGCCGTAACTATTCTTGCAAAAAACACTTTTATCAAATGGCATATATTAACTGTGTCGTTTTTTGAAAGTCCTGATTGTATAAATTAAGTAGATTTAATCCACATAAAAATGTGGTTCACCAGCACTATGCGGATAAAGCAAGTGTTGGTGATATCTATTCACTTTTGCAGGAATGAACAAAGATGCAATTAATTAAATGGGCTTGGGCTATTGGCTTGACGACCACCGTATTCACCGGTTATGTGCAGGCGGGAGATCAGGGCCATGGTAAGGTTACATTTACCGGAGCAATTATTGATGCCCCATGTTCAATCACTCCCGATAGCATTGAGCAAACAGTCGATCTTGGCGAAATTTCTAACAAAGCCCTGATGAATGGGGGAAAATCACGTCCACGACCGTTTGATATCAAATTGGAAAGTTGCGATCTCTCCGGACTCACAGATAAAACGGTCACCATCACCTTCACCGGCTCAGAGTCCAGTGCCCAGCCGGGCTACCTGGCGCTGGTTGGCACCGCCAAAGGCGCGGCAATCGCCATTACCAATGATGAAGGTACCAATATTCCACTCGGAACACCCAGCACGGCAACGAAAACTCAGCAAGGGGATAACACCCTGACCTATGCCGCTTATTTGCAGGGCAATGGTGCCTCTTCGTCCGTTGTGCCGGGCGACTTTTCCTCGGTTGCTAATTTTACCCTGGCCTACCAGTAAGCCGAGTCTGGCCTTACGCATTTTCGGTACGGTTTTTATATGCGGGGTACCTATGAAATGTAGTGCTTCATTTGTCACGCCTTTGCGGCTGCTGTGGTTAACACTGCCATTTTTCTCCGCGAGCGTACTGGCGACCTCCGTTGGGGATCAGGGGCATGGAAAGGTCAGCATGCAGGGGGCAATCATCGATACGCCCTGTGCGATTAAGGTCGATAGCCGGGATCAGGTTATCGACCTTATCACCTTGCCGTTGGACCAAATTATCAGCACCGGTGTTGGACCGTCGAAGTCGTTCAGTATTCACCTCGAGAACTGCGCGCTGGAGCCGATGTTGCCAAACCATCCTGACTGGTCACATTTTAGCGTCACTTTCGATGGCGCTATCACCGATGGAACATTGTTTGCCCTGGGTGGTGAGGCCCGTGGAATTGGTCTCGAAATTATGGATGCGGCGGGAAACCGTATGTTACCGGGTATCGCTTCTTCTGAGGGGCAGATAATGCCTGGCGCCATGCGTCTTGATTACAGTCTACGTCTGGTGGGTAACCATCAAAAATTGCGGGCTGGTGCCTATCAGACGACGGTGCGTTTTAAACTGGATTATTTTTGATGAGGCAAGTTTTTAACTACTCAGGGATTGCGCTGCTGGTTGCGCTGGCTATACAGGGAGCGCCGAGCCTGGTATATGCGGCGGAAGCTATCCAGTTCAATACCGACGTGCTGGATGTTGGTGACCGGGCGAAAATAGATCTCAGCCAGTTTTCTCGCGCCGGTTTTATCATGCCGGGAAAGTACCATATGGTCGTGCGTCTGAATAAGACCGAGTTGCCTGAACAGCCGCTGAATTTTTTCGCGCCGGATGATGACCCAAAGGGGAGTGAGGTTTGCCTGACCCCGGATCTGGTCGCGCAGCTAGATCTTAAATCTTCCGTGAAGAACTCGCTCACATGGTGGCATCACGATACCTGCTTACAGTTGGTCAGTTTGCCTGGTGCCAGCGTCCGCGCGGATCTTGGTAGTAACACGCTATATCTGAGCATTCCCCAGGCGTATCTGGAGTATACCGCTGAGAACTGGGATCCTCCCGGAAGTTGGGATGAAGGAATCGGTGGGGCGATTTTCGATTATAACCTCAACGGACAATCCTCTCGCTATGCGGTGGGAAACCGTCGTGAGACGAAGTCATTGACCGGTAATGGGACGACCGGTTTTAACCTCGGCAGCTGGCGTGTACGCGCCGACTGGCAAGGGCGCTATAGCCATAGTGATGGAATGAACAAGGACGAACAACGTGAGTGGGCGTGGAGTCGATATTACGCATGGCGAGCTCTACCTACGCTTAAGGCGAAACTGATGTTAGGCGAAAACTATCTTAACTCAGGATTGTTTGACAGTTTCCGCTATACGGGAAGTAGCCTGGAGTCGGATGACACCATGCTGCCGCCAAATCTCCGCGGCTATGCGCCGGAGGTGGTTGGTGTCGCCAGAACTAACGCTAAAGTCACCATCAGCCAGCAGGGGCGCGTGCTCCACGAAACCACCGTCGCGGCGGGGCCGTTTCGTATTCAGGATCTGAATACGGCGGTCTCCGGCACGTTGGATGTGGCAATCCAGGAACAGGATGGCAGCGTACGCAGTTTCCAGCTGGATACCGCCAATATTCCCTATCTGACACGGCCGGGAATGGTGCGTTACAAACTGGCAATGGGTAAACCGTCGGACTACCGTCACAACAGCCTGGGACCGGGATTTGTGACGGGGGAATTTTCGTGGGGTGTGAACAACGGTTGGTCACTGTACGGCGGTAGCCTGCTGGCGGGCGAATATAACGCGCTGTCAGCGGGGATCGGACGCGACCTGCTGGCTTTAGGTGCGATCTCATTTGATTTGACGGAATCTCATGCCGTACTGCCGCACGCGGGCAGTAAAACGGGTGGATCCTGGCGTCTTAGTTACTCTAAACGCTTTGACGAATATGACAGCCAGGTCACTTTTGCGGGCTATCGATTTTCGCAGCGTAATTTTATGAATATGTCTGAGTTCCTCAACGCGCGCTATCACGGCATTGCGGGTAATAACAACAAGGAGCTTTACACCATTGCCTTCAATAAACAGTTTCGGCAGATCGGGCTAAGTGCCTACATGAACTATAGCCACCAGACCTACTGGGACCGACCAGATAACGAAACCTACAATTTCTCGGTATCACGCTTTTTTGATGTCGGGCAATTGAAAAACCTGGGTCTGAATTTCTCCGCCTACCGCACCTTCTTTAACCATACCCGTGACGATGGCGCTTACCTTAGTCTCTCGGTGCCATGGGGAAATGGCGGAACCTTTAACGTCGATAGTCAGGCGGGAAGTTCTGGCAATGGCGCAACGGTGGGTTATTTCAACAGCATTGATCTGAACAACAGCTATCGACTTAAAGCCGGTGTTGCTCAGCAGGGACGGGGAACCAGTAGCGCGTATTTTACCCATAAAGGTGATGTCGCGGAACTCTCGGTTAATACAAGCTACGAACAGGGACACTATCGTTCATGGGGCGGCGCCATCCAGGGGGGGCTTACGGCCACGGCGCAAGGGATGGCGATGCACCGGGTAAGCAGTATGGGCGGGACGCGCATGATGGTGGATACCGCTGGCATAGCCGGGGTACCCATTCGCGGCTACGGTGCGGGAACGCAGACGAACCGTTTTGGCAAGGCAGTGGTCGCGGATATCAACAAAGGCTACCGCAGCAGCGTCAGCGTGGATGTTAACGATCTTGCCGATAACGTGGAAGCCACGCGATCGGTCGTGCAGGGAA
Source organism: Kluyvera sp. (assembly GCF_965301105.1). Lineage (NCBI taxonomy): Bacteria > Pseudomonadati > Pseudomonadota > Gammaproteobacteria > Enterobacterales > Enterobacteriaceae > Kluyvera > Kluyvera sp. Next base: position 3,763 of record NZ_CBDKZX010000085.1, on the reverse strand, counting down.
CGCTAACGGAAGGGGCTATCGGCTATCGCCGTTTTGGCATGATCGCCGGACACAAATCCATGGTGCGATTGCGTCTTACGGACGGCAGTGCGGTGCCATTTGGCGCGGTGGTGGTCAGCCATCACGAAAGCCAGGCAGGGATCGTTGACGATGATGGAATGGTGTGGCTAACGGGGATGGTGGCAGGAGAGACCATGCGGGTGATGTGGGATGGGCAAACGCAGTGCGCAATCATGCTGCCAAAACCCTTACCGACAACTACCCGTATTCTCCCGTTAACTTGCTCACCGCAAATTTAACACCTCAACTCTCCGCAGCCGTGGAGACAACATGCGGCCCGGCGTATTTATGGCGGGCCAATAACAGCGAGTATCTCTGTATGAAATATCATTTATTACCCACGATGGCTGGCGCGGCTCTGACTTGCGCACTGATAAGCCACGGTTCTCAGGCTGCCGTCACGCTCGATCGCACACGAGCGGTGTTTAACGGTGCAAACAAGTCAATGAGTTTGAACATCACCAATCAAAACAAGGCATTGCCATATCTGGCACAGGCGTGGATTGAGGATGAATCGGGAAATAAAATCAGCGGCCCGATTGCGGCGTTACCGCCATTGCAGCGGGTAGAATCAATGGCTAAAGGGCAGGTGAAGCTGCAGCTGACTGATGATGCACAATCGCTACCGCAGGATAGAGAGTCAATTTTTTATTTTAATCTAAGGGAAATCCCGCCTAAGAGCAGCAAAGCAAATACCCTTCAGATTGCGTTGCAAACGCGAATTAAACTGTTTTATCGCCCTGCTGCGCTACAGCTCAACCGTGGCAACGCCCAGGATCTTTGGCAGAAAAAACTGGTGTTAACCCGCCAGGGTGAGGGCTATCGCGTCAGTAATCCCAGTCCTTACTATGTGACGCTGGCCGCCGCTTTCAAACAGCCTGACGGTAAACCTGTTTCGGGATTCGACCCGGTAATGATTGCGCCTTTCAGCGAATCACCGCTCACCGTGAAGGCAGGTGCGTTAGGTGATAAACCGGTCTTGACCTGGATTAACGATTATGGCGGTCGGCCAAAGCTGATATTTAGCTGTCAGCACGATATTTGTCGGGTTGTGGACAGTAAGGCCGGATAAGTGCCATGACGATGATTGAAACGATGAATGGCGCAGGATGGCGGATGGTGCAGGCGAGAAAAGTTTTCGCGATGTTGCTTGTTGCCGGCACCGTCGGTCTGCCATCTGTGGCTTGCGCCGATCCGGACAACTGGAAGGTGGAAGGGGAACACGGCGAGTTGCACGTTTACGGCGAGTTTGTCGAGGGCGCCTGCCGTCTCGATATGGCCTCGCAAAATCAGGAGGTCACGTTGGGGCGGATCCCGGCGCAGGTTCTGAGCAAGGTCGGGTCCCGCAGTGAGGCGATAGCTTTCGTTTTGCGCCTGCGCGACTGCGTTCATGTTGGCGGCAATATGCTCGACCAACGTACGGGCAATCACCTTTGGGATCGTTATCAGCCTATGGTCAGCGTGACGTTTGTCGCCCCTGCGGATGCCGATACGCCTGAGCTTATTAAAGTCGAGGGCATCACCGGAATGGGGCTACGTATGACTGATAGCGCGGGTCGCAATGTGCGTCTTGGGCAACGCGGCGCGCCACAATTCGTCACCCCGGGGAACGATGCGTTGATTTACCGCGTTCAGGCGGAAAGGACGGCGCAGGCGCTAATGTCGGGCGAATGGCGCGCAACGGTGGGGTTCGAGCTGAATTATGACTGAGGAACGCTTTATGAAGTCTCTGACTCACAGCGTGGCCGCGATGACGCTGCTCGTGGCCGCTAACTCGGCTGCCGGGCCGGGCTCCAGCAATGTAAATATCAGTCTGACCGGCGAGGTCATCGCGACCGCGTCCTGCAGTTTTTCTAATGGCGACCCCATTAAAGTCGAATTCGGCGATGTTTATATCAATGAGATCGTTGGAACGACCTATCGCCAGATGATCCCCTATCAGGTGAACTGTAAAGGTGATCCGGATGGTAAAACCCTGCAGATGCAGGTTGCTGGTACCTCGGCGGACGGTGATAACAGCAAGCTTAAAACGGATGCCAACGGCCTGACGATAAAATTGCAAAATGGCAGTGTGACTTTACCGCTTAACCAATGGTTTGACTTTAATAATGCCAGCCCACCTACGTTGTATGCGGTGCTGGAAAAACAAAACGGCGCCCGGTTTCAGGATGGTCAAGCGTTTAACGCTACGGCAACCCTGAAGGTGGCTTATAACTAAGGCGAACAGGATGAACTATTCCATTATCAGCCGACAATCTCTGTGCGCTGCACTTTTTTTAGTTGCCCTTTGCGGCACCGGGCCGGTTCTCGCCGTGGCGACCGGAGACAGCCGTGATATCGCATTTCATGGCACCTTGAGAATCCACCCCTGTCATATCAACAACGATCGTGACCTGAGTATTCATTTTGACAATGTGGGTATTCATAAGGTGGACGGGCAGCGTTACAAACAGACTATTGGTTACCAACTGGTCTGCGATGATGTCGACCCGATGTGGCGTTTGACCATGATAGTGAAAGGCAACGCCACGTCGTTTGACGCCAGCGCGCTGAGCACCAATGCCACAGGGCTGGGAATCCAAATTCGTCAGAACGGCCAACCATTTGAGCTCAACAAAGCGTTGGATATCACCTATCAGAACCCGCCTACGCTCGAAGCCGTGCCGGTAAAAGATCCCAACGTTAGCGAGCTGACTGAAGGCGCGTTCAGCGCAACCGCAACCCTGCTGGCGGAATATCTATAAGGAGAGTGGCATGAATAACATCAGCAAGCGGCGCATCGTGCTCGGCATATTACTCCTGAGCGCGGCGCAGGGAGTTGTGGCTGCCGGAGGTGGAGTAAAAGAGGTCAGTAATAATCTGCACTTTGATGGCCAATTGGTTGCCGATCCTTGCGAACTTGACCCAACCTCTACTGCAATTACCCTTGATTTCGGCACGGTGATAGATACCTACCTTTATTTGCACACCCGCACACATGCGCAGCCGTTTGTCATCAAACTTAAAGAGTGTGATCTCACGCTGGGCAACCAGGTTGAAGTGACGTTTAAGGGCACCGAGAGCACGGAGCTTCCAGGTCTGTTAGCCGTAGCTTCGCCTACCGATAGCGGGTTGGCCATCGGAATGTCGCTGCCTGACGGTACGCCATTGCCTTTTAATAAAACGATACCTGCGTTTTCTCTTCATAGCGGTAATAGTGAGCTGGAGCTTAATGGCTACGTGATGGGTGAACCTGGTGCGTTGGCAAATCGCACTTTGCGTCGTGGCGTATTCAGCGCGTTGGCGACTTTTGAGCTTAATTATCCCTAGGAAAGATCAAATGAAAACAACATTGCCTTTGCTGGCATTTTTGCTGCTTCAAAGTGCGGCTGCATCGGCCTACGAGTGTGCTTCGATAGGTTGGCACGGTGGTGACGCTGATATCCATGTTAACATCAGTTCAGATGTCAGCACCGGGAAAAACAGAATTATCGATCTCGCCCCACAAATTACCTGTACAAATACGGCAGGACAGAAAGGATGGATAGATACCATGTGGCTGGGGAGTGATGGGGTAAAACTTGATAGTACTATTTTTAAAAATCTTAAATATGGTGTGTTGATCTCAGGTGTGGATCAAACATAAACAAAATAAAAGACGATAATTTTCGATCTCGACGACGGCGAATCAAGACAATTGACCGGCGTACTCTATTTTGAATTA
>NZ_CBDKZX010000084.1:0-15941 GCF_965301105.1 Kluyvera sp. | reverse complement strand
GCGGCTTCGCCGAGCATATCGTAGGAGTAGCGGAAGCCTTTCTCTTCCAGCTTGCGGGCGTTAGCCAGCGCTTCGGCGATGGTTTCACCGGTAACGAACTGCTCGCCCATCAGGCGCATCGCCATATCCACGCCTTTGCGCACCAGCGGTTCACCGCTCTTACCGATAATGCGGTTCAGCGAGCGCGACAGACTGGTTTCGTTATGGGTGGAGACCAGCTTGCCGGTAAACAGCAGACCCCAGGTCGCGGCGTTGACGAACAGCGACGGGCTGCGGCCAATGTGTGACTGCCAGTTGCCGTTGCTGATTTTGTCGCGAATCAGCGCATCGCGGGTGGCTTTGTCCGGAATACGCAGCAGCGCTTCCGCCAGACACATCAGCGCCACGCCTTCCTGAGAGGAGAGGGAGAACTCTTGCAGCAGGCTTTGCACCATGCCCGCACGACCGCTGGCGGTTTTCTGGTTGCGCAGTTTTTCCGCTAGCTTCCACGCCAGCTGATGCGCCTGTTCGGCGATCGGTTGCGGCAGACGGGCTTGCTCCAGCAGCATCGGCACGGCGTCGGTTTCGCTGCGACGCCAGGCGGCGGTGATCGCGGCGCGGGTCACCGACTGGGGCAGGATTTGCTCGGCAAATTCGAGGAACGGCTGATGGTTTTCTTCCGCCGGATGGCCAGCTTCATCACTTTCATTGGCAGCGCCGGACAGTAGAGCAGGTAGCTCCGGCAGGACCTCATCGTTTTCCAGCTTTTCCAGATAATTGAAAATTGCCTGCTTGATCAGCCAGTGAGGGGTACGGTCGATTCGGGTCGCCGCACTCTTAATTCGCTCACGCGTTGCGTCATCCAGCTTAACCCCCATGGTGGTGGTGCCCATGCCATCTACTCCTGTTGCTCGGTTGTCATATTATTTTGCGTAACAGGAATATCCACCATGTTGCAACTTTGTGCAACCGTGTTAAATGTGACGCCCGTTGCAGGCTTAAAAATGAATTAATTGTTAATGGCAAAACTTATGATAGAGGCGGTGAACAATACGCGGTAAGACGTGATTTTATGCGCTACTTAACAGATATTTTCGGTGCAACCCGAAAAAGCGTGAGGGAGTGCAACCTATAGAAAAATGCTATCGCTGCCCTGGTGCATTCAATGTAAATGCGGTGTTAAATCGTTTGTGAAAAAATTCGGCTTCCGTCAGGATACGGTCGCTTCAAATTATTGCCCCGTTCCGGCAATGATAAAAACGGCAAATGGGAATGTTGCCGACGCATAATTCTGGAGAGTTGAATGACTATAAGCACACCGATGCTGGTGACCTTTCTTGTCTATATTTTTGGCATGATCCTCATTGGCTTTTTTGCATGGCGCAACACCAAAAACTTTGACGACTATATTCTCGGCGGCCGCAGTCTCGGTCCCTTCGTGACCGCGCTTTCGGCGGGTGCCTCTGATATGAGCGGCTGGCTGCTGATGGGTTTGCCGGGGGCGATTTTTATCGCCGGGATTTCAGAGAGCTGGATCGCCATCGGCCTGACGTTAGGCGCGTGGATCAACTGGAAACTAGTGGCCGGGCGTCTGCGCGTGCACACCGAAGCCAACAACAACGCCTTAACCCTGCCGGACTATTTCACCGGTCGCTTCGAAGATAACAGCCGCGTGCTGCGGATTATCTCCGCGCTGGTGATTCTGCTGTTCTTCACCATTTACTGTGCCTCCGGGATTGTGGCTGGCGCTCGCCTGTTTGAGAGCACCTTCGGGATGAGCTATGAAACCGCACTGTGGGCCGGCGCGGCGGCGACGATTCTCTACACCTTTATCGGCGGTTTCCTCGCGGTGAGCTGGACCGATACCGTACAGGCGAGCCTGATGATTTTTGCCCTGATCCTGACGCCGGTTATCGTGATCTTTGCCGTGGGCGGGCTGGGTGATTCGCTGGAAGTGATTAAGCAAAAGAGCATTGAGAACGTGGATATGCTCAAAGGGCTGAATTTCGTGGCGATTGTTTCGCTGATGGGCTGGGGGCTGGGTTACTTTGGTCAGCCGCATATTCTGGCGCGCTTTATGGCTGCGGATTCCCACCATAGTATCGTGCATGCCCGTCGTATCAGTATGACCTGGATGATCCTGTGCCTCGCTGGCGCGGTGGCGGTCGGTTTCTTCGGCATTGCTTACTTCCAGAACAACCCGTCTGTTGCGGGCCCGGTCAGTCAGAACGCCGAGCGCGTGTTCATTGAGCTGGCGCAGATTCTGTTTAACCCGTGGATTGCCGGTATCCTGCTGTCAGCCATTCTGGCGGCGGTGATGTCAACGCTGAGCTGCCAGCTGCTGGTCTGTTCAAGTGCCATTACCGAAGATCTGTACAAGGCATTCCTGCGTAAAAACGCCAGCCAGAAAGAGCTGGTGTGGGTAGGGCGTCTGATGGTGCTGGTTGTCGCGCTGGTAGCGATTGCGCTGGCGGCTAACCCGGAAAACCGCGTACTGGGCCTGGTGAGCTACGCATGGGCTGGTTTTGGCGCGGCGTTCGGGCCAGTGGTGCTGTTCTCGGTCATGTGGTCACGCATGACGCGCAACGGCGCGTTGGCGGGGATGATCATCGGCGCCGTCACCGTGATTGTCTGGAAACAGTTCGGTTGGCTGGGCCTGTACGAAATTATCCCGGGCTTTATCTTCGGCAGCGTTGGCATTGTGCTGTTCAGCCTGCTGGGTAAAGCGCCGTCGGCCAGTATGCAGGAGCGCTTCGCCAAAGCGGACGCGCATTACCACTCTGCGCCGCCGTCGCGTTTACAGGAAGAGTAAGGTTGTAGGGATAATCTGCACCGAATGGCCTGATCGCGCTACGCTTATCAGGCCTACATAAACCCGCGGCTCCGCGGGTTTTTTTACGCGTGTTGCTATAGCGGGCTAGTGATAATTAACGCAACTATATCCCCGCTATTCTTTTACATCTCGTCATCATTTCCATCATATTTCGCTTGTGTTTCCTTTTTGCTTAATGATAATCACTATCACTCACATTTACCTGTCTTTGCAAAAGTTGACGGCGTTTCACATTTAAGGGTGTTTGCATGTTTGTTCCTTTTCTCATCATGTTGCGCGAAGGGCTGGAAGCGGCGCTGATTGTCAGCCTGATTGCCAGCTATCTGAAACGTACCCAGCGCGGTCGCTGGATTGGGGTAATGTGGATTGGCGTGATTCTGGCCGCCGCGTTGTGCTTAGGTTTAGGCATCTTTATTAACGAAACCACCGGCGAGTTCCCGCAAAAAGAGCAGGAGCTGTTTGAAGGGCTGGTGGCCGTGGTGGCGGTCGTGATTCTGACGTGGATGGTGTTCTGGATGCGCAAAGTGTCGCGCAACGTCAAACAGCAGCTCGAGCAAGCGGTGGATAACGCGTTGCAGAAGGGCAACAACCACGGTTGGGCGCTGATTATGATGGTCTTTTTCGCCGTGGCGCGCGAAGGGCTGGAATCGGTCTTCTTCCTGCTGGCGGCTTTCCAGCAGGATCTCGGCATTTGGCCACCGTTAGGCGCGATGCTGGGGCTGGCGACAGCGATAGTATTGGGCTTTCTGCTCTACTGGGGCGGAATTCGCCTTAACCTTGGCGTCTTCTTCCGCTGGACCAGCCTCTTTATTCTGCTGGTGGCCGCCGGGCTGGCTGCGGGAGCCATTCGCGCGTTCCACGAGGCTGGCCTGTGGAACGCCTTCCAGGACGTCGCCTTCGATCTTAGCGGCACCCTGACCACGCATTCGCTTTTTGGCACCCTGCTGGAAGGCATCTTTGGTTATCAGGAAGCGCCGAGCGTTAGCGAAGTAGCGGTCTATTTCCTGTATCTGATTCCGGCGCTGGCGCTGTTCTTCTGGCCGCCGCGCGTAACGACTTCAACATCACGTATCGCCCCATAAGGCTGATAACGGTTGCTTAGTGACAACATACTTTTGAAAGGGATGGACCATGACCAAGAACTTCCGCCGCAGCGCGTTGCAGTTGGGTATTGCTGCGCTTTTCTCATCCGCTTTTATGGCGCAGGCTGCGGATATTCCGCAGGTTAAAGTCACCGTCAATGACAAGCAGTGCGAACCGATGTCCATCACCGTGAACGCCGGTAAAACCCAGTTTATCATTCAGAACCACAGCCAGAAGGCGCTGGAGTGGGAGATTCTCAAAGGGGTGATGGTGGTGGAAGAGCGCGAAAATATCGCGCCGGGCTTCACCCAGAAGATGACCGCCAACCTGCAGCCGGGCGAATATGACATGACCTGCGGCCTGCTGACGAACCCGAAAGGCAAGCTGATTGTGAAAGGCGAAGCCACCAAAGACGCGGCGAAGACCAACGCGCTGTTGAGCCTCAACGATGCCATCACCGCCTATAAAACCTATGTGACGGCGGAAACCGCCGCGCTGGTGCAGGGCACCAAAGCCTTTACCGATGCGGTGAAAGCGGGCGATATCGAAAAAGCGAAATCCCTGTATGCGCCGACGCGTCAGCACTACGAGCGTATTGAGCCGATCGCAGAACTGTTCTCCGACCTTGACGGCAGCATTGATGCCCGTGAAGACGATTACGAGCAGAAAGCGGCGGATCCGAAATTCACCGGTTTCCACCGCCTGGAAAAAGCGCTGTTTGGCGATAACAGCACCAAAGGGATGGAGCACTACGCCGACCAACTGAACAGCGATGTGCTGGAGCTGCAAAAACGCATCGACGAGCTGGCCTTCCCGCCGTCAAAAGTGGTGGGCGGCGCGGCAGGCCTGATTGAGGAAGTGGCGGCGAGCAAAATCAGCGGTGAAGAAGATCGCTACAGCCACACCGATCTGTGGGACTTCCAGGCCAATATCGATGGCGCGCAGAAGATTGTCGACCTGCTGCGTCCGCAGCTGCAAAAAGAAAACAGTGCGCTGCTGGCAAAAGTTGACGCTAACTTCAAGAAAGTGGACGGTATCCTCGGCAAATATCGCAACAAAGATGGTTTTGAAACCTACGATAAGCTGACCGATGCGGACCGTAATGCGCTGAAAGGGCCGATCACCACGCTGGCGGAAGATCTGGCGCAGCTGCGTGGGATTCTGGGACTGGATTAAGTACGATGGCAAAGCACTCCGCAGACGAACTGAATGAACCTTCACGTCGTCGTTTATTAAAAGGGATCGGCGCGCTGGGTGGCGCGCTGGCGATTTCCGGCGGCTGCCCGGTGGCGCATGCGGCGAAGGCCAGCGACGCGCCGGTGGCTAATAGCCGCATGGAGACGCAGCCATTTTACGGCGAGCATCAGGCGGGCGTGCTGACGCCACAGCAGGCGTCGATGATGCTGGTGGCGTTTGATGTGCTGGCGGCGGATAAGGCCGATCTTGAGCGCCTGTTCCGTCTGCTGACCGACCGTATTGCCTTTCTCACGAAGGGCGGCCCCGCGCCGGATACGCCGAACCCGCGACTGCCGCCGATGGATTCTGGCATTCTTGGAGCATTTATCGCCCCGGATAACCTGACCATGACGGTGTCTGTCGGACACTCGCTGTTCGACAGCCGTTTTGGCCTGGCCGATAAAGCGCCGAAGAAGCTGCAAAAAATGGTCCGCTTCCCCAACGATTCGCTGGATGCGGCGCTGTGCCATGGCGATCTGTTGCTGCAGATTTGTGCCAACACGCAGGACACGGTGATCCATGCGTTGCGCGATATTATCAAGCACACGCCGGATCTGCTGAGCGTGCGCTGGAAGCGGGAAGGGTTTATCTCTGACCACGCCGCGCGCAGCAAGGGTAAAGAGACGCCGGTGAACCTGCTGGGCTTTAAGGACGGTACCGCTAACCCGGACAGCCACGATAAGCCGCTGATGGATGAGGTGGTGTGGGTAACCGGCGATCAGGATGAGCCCGCGTGGGCAAAGGGCGGTTCGTATCAGGCGGTGCGTATCATCCAGTTCCACGTTGAGTTCTGGGATCGCACGCCGCTCAAAGAGCAGCAGACGATCTTTGGCCGCGACAAGCACAGCGGCGCGCCGCTGGGGATGCGCAACGAACATGATGTGCCGGACTACAGCCGCGATCCGAACGGTGAGGTGATTGCGCTGGACAGCCATATTCGTCTCGCTAACCCGCGTACGAAAGAGACGCAGTCGAGCCTGATGATGCGCCGCGGCTACAGCTATTCACTGGGTGTCACCAACTCGGGTCAGTTGGATATGGGGCTGCTGTTTGTCTGCTATCAGCACGATCTGGAGAAAGGCTTCCTGACGGTGCAGAAGCGTTTGAACGGTGAAGCGCTGGAGGAGTACGTGAAGCCGATTGGCGGCGGGTATTTCTTTGTGCTGCCGGGCGTGGCGTCGGAGCAGGGCTATCTTGGGAGTACGTTGCTCGGTGCGTGATATTGCTTTGTAGGCTTTGATGTCTGAGGTATCCCCCAGATACAGTATTAGCACAATGTGCCCCCTCACCCTACAGGGGAGAGGGGACAGTGCGGTCAGTGCGTTTGCCCCTTTTCTTTCTCTCCAGTACCAAAATATCGCCAAAAATCAGTCCTTTTTTTCCATTTTCTCCCTGATTGATATAAAACTGTCATATAAGTGTCAGATGCTATCTCTGTCATCTATCGTTGAGTTTATGTAAATATTATGTTGCATCTTTGGTTGATTTAGATGTAATAATAAATAAAGCGGTAGTTTCCGTTTACTATGGAGATCGCGAATGGTAGCGTCCTTGACTGGACTCAACAGACCAACAGCCCGCACCATCCAGCGCGGAGGCCCCATCTCCGGCAGCGATTTCGTCACCTCAAATTTTCTCCTGTATCAAATTCAACTCGCAGTTCCCGACCTGATGCGCGGTGCGCGTAGCCGTGCGTTGGCGTCATTTCGACAGGCAGTTGCTATGGCTTACAAGGAAGCCAAACCTCAGACGTTCGTGCGCATAATCGCGCTGCTGTTAGCGCGTGTGATGTAAACTAACAACTCAAGGTGCTATCCATGGGAAGACAAAAAGCAGTGATCAAAGCTCGTCGCGAAGCAAAACGTGTGCTGAGACGGGATTCACGCAGTCATAAACAACGTGAAGAAGAATCGGTCACCTCGCTTGTGCGGATGAGTGGTGTGGAAGCGATAGGCATGGCGCGGGATACCCGTGACCACTCGCCGATTGCGGCCCGCAATGACGCTCAGGCCCACTACCTGAATGCTATCGAGAGTAAGCAGCTGATCTTCGCCACCGGCGAAGCGGGCTGCGGCAAGACCTGGATCAGCGCGGCGAAAGCCGCGGAGGCGCTCATCCACAAGGACGTCGAGAAGATTATCGTGACGCGCCCCGTTCTTCAGGCCGATGAAGACCTGGGGTTCCTGCCCGGCGACATCTCGGAGAAATTCGCCCCGTATTTCCGCCCCGTCTACGACGTGCTGGTGAAACGACTGGGTGCCTCCTTTATGCAATATTGCCTGCGCCCGGAAATTGGTAAGGTAGAGATCGCGCCGTTCGCCTATATGCGCGGACGAACATTTGAAAATGCGGTGGTGATTCTGGACGAGGCCCAGAACGTCACGGCGGCACAAATGAAGATGTTTTTAACCCGCCTCGGGGAGAACGTTACGGTTATCGTGAATGGGGATATCACCCAGTGTGACCTGCCGCGCGGCGTGCAGTCCGGCCTTAGCGATGCGCTGGAGCGTTTTGAAGAAGATGAGATGATTGGGATCGTTCGATTCACCAAAGAGGATTGCGTACGTTCGGCGCTATGCCAGCGTACGCTGAAAGCCTACTACTAACCGTTGTCACGTCTGCAAAGCCCGGGAAACCGGGCTTTGTTGTTTGTGGCTGTTGCAAATGCGACAGCCGTGGCGCCAGCCAGTTGCATTTCACACCGCGCATTGCACCCCATACTCTCTAATTCATTGAAATATATGACCATCGTGGCTGGCACAAAGCTTGCTATCAACAGATATAACTTAACAGCGTAAAGACACAATAATTCATTCCATAAAGGGATATGTACAAATATCAAGCGGATAATTGTGTTGGCACGCGCAGATAATATCGAAGAGAAGATGCTATGCCAGTAACCCAGGATACCCCAGACTATATTCAATACCCCCCTCATGCTTATCGCATCACCAGCGATGAGGAAGCCATCAGTATTGCCCATGAAATTGCCGCGTATTTGCAGCCTGGTGCCGCAGATCGCGATCTCAGCGGCGTCGTGCCGCCAGAGGTGGTAAACACTTTTTCCAACAGTGGGCTGTGGGGCATCACCATACCGCGTGAATATGGCGGTGCGGAGGTGTCAGCGGCCACGCTGGCGACGGTCATCGCTATTATCTCCGCGGCGGATCCGGCGCTGGGGCAAATCCCGCAGAACCATTACTGCCTGCTGGAAGATATTCGGCTACAGGGCAGCGACGAACAGCGGCGCTATTTCTTTGAACTGGCGCTCAGCGGCCACCGCTTTGCCAACGCGCTGTCGGAAACCGGCGGCAAGACGGTGCAGGACATTCAGACCCGCTTGACCCGTACGGCAGATGGGCTGCGTATCAACGGACGTAAAGGTTATTGCACCGGTTCTCTGTATGCGCACTGGCTGGGCGTGCTGGCGTTGGACGAAGAGGGGCGAGCGCAGCTGGCGTTTGTGCCGCGCCGCACGCCGGGGCTGACGGTGGTTAACGACTGGGCATGTCTGGGGCAACGCACAACCTCGAGCGGCACGGTGCTGGTCGACAATCTGCCGGTTGAGCCGTTCAATCTGATTGCAAGCTGGAAGTCGTACGACACGCCAACCCTGGCCGGGCCGTTTGCGCAGCTGACGACGGCGGCGATTGACGCCGGAATTGCCCGTGCGGCGCTGAACGACACCGTCAGTTTTGTGAATCAATTTGCGCGTCCGTGGATTGATGCTGGCGTGGAACGCGCGGGCGACGATCCGTTGACCATTTACCAGATTGGCGTGCTCGACAGCCGCATTGCCGCTGCGGAAGCGCTGCTGGAGCAGGCCGGGAAGGTACTGGATCGCTATAAACATCATTTGAGCGAAGAGACGGTGGCGCTGGCTTCGCTCGCCGTGGCGCGCGCCAAAATCTTTACCACCGAAGCCGCGCTGGAGGCCGCCTCAAGGCTGTTTGAGCTAGGGGGAACGCGCTCAACCCATCCCCGCTACAACTTCGACCGCCACTGGCGTAATGGTCGCGTACATACGCTGCACGACCCGGTGCGCTGGAAATACCACCTGCTTGGCAACTGGGTGCTCAACGGCAAGGCTCCGGCGCGTCACGACTGGAACTAGGAGAGAGCATGCTCGCTTTTCTTGCTGAGATTGACTGGCGGGATGTGGCCGAAGCCGGAATCGATACGTTAACCATGCTGGGCTGGGCGCTCGGCTTCACGATTCTGATAGGTTTGCCGTTAGGCATCCTGCTGTATCTGACCGGACAGCCGCGCCTGCTGTATGCGCCTTTGCTGCATCGCGTGCTGTCGTTGCTGGTGAACATAATGCGGTCGCTGCCATTCATTATTTTGCTGATTGTGATGATCCCGTTCACCACGCTGATTACCGGCACGTCGCTGGGCGTTCAGGGCACGATACCGCCGCTGGTGGCGGGCTGCGCACCGTTCTTTGCGCGGCTGGTTGAGACCTCGCTACGCGAGGTCGATCACGGGCTGGTGGAAGCCAACTGGGCGATGGGCGGCAATACCTGGCAGCTCATTTGGCACACGCTGTTGCCGGAGTCACGCTCGGGTTTGATTGCCGCAGTAACCGTCACGGCGATTGTGCTGGTGGATTACACCTCCATGGCGGGGGTGATTGGCGGCGGCGGGCTGGGGGACCTCGCCATTCGCTTTGGCTATCAGCGTTTTCAGACAGATGTCATGGCGGTCACGGTCGTGCTGCTGATTGCGTTGGTGCAGATATTACAAATGAGCGGCGACCGTCTGGTGCGCCGCATGAGCCGAAAATAACGATACCGACAGGGTGAAACGATGAAAAAAACTGTGATTGCCGGTCTGCTGGCGCTGTTTTCCTTTTCTGCCGCCGCAAATGAAACGCTGGTGGTCGGCGCGACGCCGGTGCCGCACGCCGAAATTCTGGAGTTTGTGAAGCCGACGCTGGCAAAAGAGGGCGTTGATTTGCAGGTGAAAGTCTTTAACGACTTTATCCAGCCGAATCAGCAGCTGGCGGAAAAAAATCTGGATGCCAACTACTACCAGTACCGCCCGTTCCTCGATGATTACAACAAGAACCGCCACACCAATCTGGTCCCGGTGGTCGGCGTGCATATCGAGCCGTTTGGCGCTTATTCCACCAAATACAAAAGCCTGAGTGAACTGCCGGAGGGGGCGACGATCGCCATCCCTAATGACCCGGTCAATACCGGGCGAGCGCTGGTGCTGCTGAGCGAGGCGGGGCTGATCACGTTAAAGCATCCGGAGGATCCGCAATCGACCCAGAAGGATATCACCGCCAACCCGCACCACTTCAAGATTCGCCCGCTGGAAGGCGCTATGCTGGCCCGGGCGGTGAGTCAGGTGGATCTGGCGTTTATTTTCGCTAATTACGCGCTGGAAGCCGGTATTGATACTGATAAAGCGCTGATCGTCGAAAAGGGCAAAAGCCTGTATATCGAATACCTCGTCGCGCGCCCGGATAACATTAACGATCCCGGTATTCAGAAACTGGCCAAAGCGCTGAACTCCGATGCGGTTCGCCAGTTCATTCTGACGAAGTATCAGGGAAAAATTGCCCCCGGTTTTTAGGAGAGTGGCTATGACGCAACATCCGCATATTCGCCTGCAGGGCATCAGTAAAGCCTACGCCAACGGCGTGCAGGCGCTGGACGATATTCATCTGGATATCCATGCCGGAGAGGTGTTCGGCATTATCGGACGCAGCGGCGCGGGGAAATCGACGCTGTTGCGCTTGTTTAACCGTCTGGAAACCGCCGATTGCGGCGAGATTGCCATTCATGGGGTGCCGATGAGCGGCGGTGGGCGGGGACAACTGCGGGATCTGCGCCGTCGTGTGGCGATGATCTTTCAGCATTTCAATCTGATGTCGACGAAGACGGTGGCGGAGAACGTCGAGCTGCCGCTGAGAATGGCCGGGGTTCCTGCCGCCGAGCGTCGCCGCAGGGTGGACGATATGTTGCGCCTGGTCGGGCTGGAGGCCCTGCGTGACAGCTGGCCCGCGCGGTTGTCGGGCGGGCAAAAGCAGCGCACCGGTATAGCCCGCGCGCTGGTTACTCAGCCGGAGATCCTGCTATGCGACGAGGCAACTTCAGCACTTGACCCTGAGAACACGCTGGCGGTGCTGAGTTTACTCAAAGAGATTAACCAGCGGCTGGGGCTGACCATTATCCTCATCACCCATGAAATGGATGTGATTCGCACGCTCTGCGATCGCGTCGCGGTGCTGGAAAAGGGGCGTGTAATCGAACAAGGCGAGGTATGGCGCGTCTTTGGCGACCCGCAGCACGAGGTGACCCGTGGGATGCTGCAAACGTTGCATCATGGGCGGGAGGAGAATCGCGAATTATTAACCACAGGGCAGCAGCTGGTGACGCTGCATTTTAACGGCGTGAATGGGCGGGAACCGGATTTACAGCAAATTGCGAGCGTATTGGGCGGTCGCTCACAGCTGGTGTACAGCAGTTGTGAAGCGATACAGGGACGGATCGTCGGGCAGCTGCGCATCCGCGTTGATACTCCGCTTACGGCGGAATCGCTGCGCCTGGCGGCACAGGTCGCGGATAGCGTGGCGGTGGGATAGCCTGGTTACAGGAGGCATTCTCCCGTAGGCATGCAACATGCGAAAAAAAAGCCCGTACTTGCGTACGAGCTCTTTCTCGAATATGGCGGTGAGGGGGGGATTCGAACCCCCGATACGTTGCCGTATACACACTTTCCAGGCGTGCTCCTTCAGCCACTCGGACACCTCACCATATTGTCTTCCCAGCATCTCTGGGACGAGCGCTAATGTAGGGAAAAGGGCCGTCAGCGTCAATAAACTTTTTCGAAAAATCGTGCGTTTAGACAAACTTCAAGCAAATTGCTTCTTAAACATTCATAAATCGTCTTTTTTGCGATCACCCCTGCATTTTTCCGGACGGGTATCCGAAATTTGTTATTCTGTGAAACCACAAAAATAATCGAAAACCGCGCCTGGTTGACGCGAATACGGGCGCTCTGAGCAGGAGTCACTATGGAGATCATCTTTTATCACCCGACGTTTGATACCCCTTACTGGATTGCTGAGCTAAGCAAAAAGCTACCCGGCGCGCGTATCCGCGGCTGGGAGCGCGGGGACAATGCGCCGGCAGATTACGCGTTGGTGTGGCATCCACCGGTCGAGATGCTACAAGGTCGTGCGCTGAAGGCGGTGTTTGCGCTGGGGGCGGGAGTAGATTCCATCCTCAGCAAACTGAAGGCCAATCCGGAAATGCTGCCCCTGTCGATTCCGTTATTCCGTCTGGAAGACACTGGCATGGGTATCCAGATGCAGGAATATGCGGTAAGCCAGGTGCTGCACTGGTTCCGCCGCTTTGATGATTATCAGGCATTGCAGCGGGAGTCTACGTGGCAACCGTTGGCCGACTATACCCATGACGAATTTACCATTGGGATCATGGGGGCAGGCGTTCTGGGGTCGAAAGTGGCAGAGAGCCTGCTGGCGTGGGGCTTCCCGGTGCGGGTCTGGAGCCGTAGCCGCAAAAGCTGGCCACAGGTGACCAGTTTCGCCGGAGATGCTGAACTGGGCGAGTTTTTACGCGGTACGCGGGTGCTGATTAATCTGCTGCCAAACACGGCGGAAACCGTGGGTATTATCAATGCCTCCTTACTGGAACAGCTGCAAGACAACAGCTATGTTCTGAACCTCGCCCGTGGCGTCCACGTGGTGGAGAACGACCTGCTGGCGGCTCTCGATAGCGGTAAACTCAAAGCCGCCATGCTCGACGTGTTCAGCCGTGAACCGCTACCGAAAGAGAGCCCGCTATGGCTTCATCCACGCGTCACCATGACGCCGCACGTGGCTGCTGTGACGCGTCCACAGGAGGCGATTGCCTATATTGCTCAGACCATTACCCAGCTTGAACGTGGCGAAATGCCGAGCGGGCAGGTCGATCGGGTACGTGGCTATTGATGCGTCAGGCTAATAAACGCAAGGCTTTCCTGCTATCCTTGGCTTATCACGAGAGAGGAGAAAGTGATGTATCCTGTTGACTTACATATGCACACCGTTGCCAGCACGCACGCATACAGTACGCTGCATGACTATATTGCAGAGGCGAAACGTAAAGGGATTAAACTCTTCGCCATTACCGACCATGGCCCGGACATGGCTGATGCGCCGCACTACTGGCACTTTGTGAATATGCGTATCTGGCCGCGAATTGTAGAGGGCGTCGGTATCCTGCGCGGTATCGAGGCCAATATCAAAAATATTGCGGGCGAAATCGACTGTACCGGGCCGATGTTAACCTCGCTCGACTTTATCATCGCCGGTTTCCACGAGCCGGTCTTTGCTCCGCAGGACAAAGAGACGCATACCCAGGCGATGATCGCCGCGATGGCGAGCGGTAATGTGCACATGATCTCCCATCCTGGTAATCCGAAGTTCCCGGTGGATATTCCGGCAATTGCCGCCGCCGCCGCGAAATATCAGGTGGCGCTGGAGATCAACAACTCCTCGTTTGTCAGCTCGCGCGTTGGCAGCGAACAAAACTGCCAGGCGATAGCCGCTGCGGTTCGCGATGCGGGCGGCTGGCTGGCTCTGGGCTCTGACTCGCACACCGCGTTTACGCTGGGCGAGTTTACCGAATGCCAGAAGATCCTTGATGCCGTTGATTTCCCACAGGATCGGATCCTTAACGTCACCCCACGACGTTTCCTGAATTTCCTTGAATCGCGCGGGATGCCGTCGATTCCTGAATTTGCTGATTTTTAATGACTAACTGGAATAACTGAATGAACGAGTTTTCAATCCTCTGCCGCGCGCTGGGTTCCCTGTATTATCGTCAGCCGCAGGATCCTCTGCTGGTGCCGCTGTTTACCCTGATCCGGGAAGGCAAGCTGGCGGCACACTGGCCGCTGGAGCAGGATGAACTGCTGGCTCGTCTGCAAAAGAGCTGCGATATTCAGCAGATTGCTGCCGACTACAACGCGCTGTTCGTGGGTGAAGAGTGTCGCGTTCCGCCAGTGCGCAGCGCATGGGTGGAAGGGGCGAGCGAAGCAGAAGTGCGCAGCTTCCTGACCGGCAACGGTATGCCGCTGGGCGAGGGTCCGGCGGATCAGATGGGGACGCTGTTGCTGGCGGCTTCCTGGCTGGAAGATAACGTTGAAGAGGATAGCGACGCGCTCGAAACGCTGTTTGCTGAGTATCTGCTGCCGTGGTTTGAAACGTTTCTCGGTAAAGTGGAAGCCCATGCGACGACCGCCTTCTGGCGTACTATGGCGCCGATGACGCGTGAAGCGATAGCGGCGATGTGGGATGAACTGCAGGAAGAAGATGAAGAGTGATTTAAGTCACATCTTTAGTGCAAATGAAATGTACATGATGAGAATAACGTGCTCGTGATCTCATCATAAAGCCGAGCATCTGCTAAGATGCTCGCTATGAACGTTATTTTAGCTATCGCAATCACGACAGGCATTCTCTCCGGTATCTGGGGATGGGTAGCCGTATCGCTGGGTTTATTAAGCTGGGCCGGTTTTCTTGGCTGTACGGCCTATTTCGCCTGTCCGCAGGGCGGGTTGAAAGGGCTGGTTATTTCAGCCTGTACCACCATGAGCGGTGTTATCTGGGCGCTGGTGATTATCTATGGCAGCGCGCTGGCGCCGCATCTGGAGATCGTCAGCTACGTGATGACCGGGGTGGTGGCCTTTTTGATGTGCATACAGTCAAAACAGCTGCTGCTGTCTTTCGTTCCCGGCACCTTTATCGGCGCTTGTGCGACGTTTGCAGGGCAGGGGGACTGGCGAGCGGTAGTCCCTTCGCTATTGGTCGGTCTGTTGTTTGGCTATGCCATGAAAAACAGCGGCCTGTGGCTGGCGAGCCGTAAAGCAGAGAGTAAACAGACAAAAGAATCGGCGCTGTAATGGCGTTGAGAGGACAAAACGGCGGGGGGATTCATCCTCCCGCCGTTTTTTTGTGCCCGTAGCTAATGTTTAAAATTGTCGTTGGCCCAGGAAACGGCCTGCGTGCGATTCTTGACGTCAATTTTCTTAAACAGATGATACAGATGCGTTTTTACCGTACTTTCGCTGATAAATAGCGCGCGGGCTATCTCAATATTGGACGCGCCGATCCTCAACTTATTCAGGATCTCTTTTTCCCGATAGGTAAGGATAGTGCTTTCTAAGTTGTCATAGCGATAGTTGCCGGCATGCATGATCAGGTAGCTGGCGAGCTTGCGCGAAAAATAACACTCACCCTCCATAACCTTCTGCAAACCTTTCACCAGAAAAGGTTCTTCATCATGCGCATAGAAAATACCGCTAATGTGCGGCCACACCTCGATATCCGGGTAAGAGTACTCTTCGGGTGTGTTGAACAGGAGCAGCTTTACGCCGTTGCTGAGTTTGCACAGCTCTTCCTGCCAGGCTTTTATAAGACGTTTATCCGTTTCCATCATATCGAAAAGGATAATGTCTGAGCTTAAGTTCTCAATGCTAACGAGATGAATGTTGATGATTTTAACATCCATCTTAAGTAGTTTCCTTAAGTTCTGGGACAGCGCACATGACTGCAGCGACGGTCTGGTGATTAAGGAAAGCGTCTGGTTAGTAAAGGTGAGCTCTTTTGCCATGATGAGTCCCCAATATCGTTTTCACAGCAGGCAAGTATTATAAATCATCAATTTAAGTGCTGCTGAAATGTGATTGCTGTGTGGTTGGTATGCTTAAAATAATAAAATAAGAATCAACACTGCTTAATTTAAAATTTAGACGCTGGTAATCCTAAAGCAAGAAATAATCATGAAACATA
>NZ_CBDKZX010000083.1:0-16477 GCF_965301105.1 Kluyvera sp. | reverse complement strand
AGAAAGCAGTGGAATGCGCTTTCGAGGTAAGGATGAAACGACACTATATTTTTGCCAGTCATGGCACTTTCGCAAACGGCCTGTTGAATTCCGTGGAGCTGATTCTCGGTAAGCAGCCGGATATTCACACCCTGTGCGCCTATGTAGATGATGACGTTGACCTGACCCAACAGGTCGAATCACTGCTGGCGAACTTTCCCGCCGACGATGAACTGATTGTGATTACCGATATCTTCGCCGGTAGCGTGAACAATGAATTTGTCCGCTTTTTATCGCGCCCGCACTTTCATTTATTGTCCGGTCTGAATTTGCCGCTAATTATCGACTTACTTATTTCCACGCAGGAAAGTGATACCGATAAATTAATTTCTGAAGCGCTAGCTAGCGCTAAAGAGAGCATTCAGTACTGCAATCATACCATTGCCAGTGCGACGACTATTGATAAAGACTTCTGAACACAGGAGGCGTCATGATTAAATTTTTAAGGGTAGATCATCGTTTACTTCACGGTCAGGTGGCTTTTTCCTGGACGCAATATGTTGGCGCAGACTGTATTTTAATCGCTAACGACAATGTGCCCAACGATGAACTGCGGAAAACCACGATCAAGCTTGCTAAACCGCCTTCGGTCAAGCTGGTGATTAAAAATATCGATGACTCAATCGAGTCGATAAAAAGCGGCGTCACGGATAAGTACAAACTATTTATTGTCGTGGAATCGGTGACCGATGCCTGGCGCATCGTGAATGCCGTGGAGTGTATCAAAAGTATTAATTTGGGTGGGATTAAAGCGAAAGAGGGCAGCCAGAATATCTCTAAGGCGATTAATTTATTGCCGGAAGAAATCGTGCAGCTGCAGCAGCTCATCGACAGCGGCATTGAGGTCGAAATTCGCCAGGTCCCGAACGATCGCAAACAGTTTTTAGCGGAATGCCTTTAATTCCGGAGGACAGATTATGGTAGAGGCTCTGTTACTCGGTCTGGTGGCGTTTATCGCGCAATCAGAATACGCGATGGGAACATCGCTCATTTCGCGGCCCATCGTCACCGGCCTGCTGACCGGATTAGTACTGGGGGATGTGCAAACCGGCGTCATCATGGGGGCTACGCTGGAGCTGGCGTTTATTGGCTCTTTCTCGGTAGGCGCGTCGATTCCGCCCGATGTGGTCACCGGCGGCATACTCGGCGTGGCGTTCGCGATTACCTCCGGTGCGGGCACGGAGACGGCGCTGCTACTGGGCCTGCCGATTGCCACCCTGACGCTGATTTTGAAAAACGTCTACCTGGGGATGTTTATTCCCTGGCTCAGTCAGAAGGCCGATGGTTATGCCGAAGAAGCGGATACGCGCGGTATTGAGCGTATGCACCTGATTGCCGGATTCGGGCTGTCGTTAATGTTGGCGACGGTGGTCACGGTATCGTTTCTTGTCGGCAGTAACGCGGTGAAATCGCTCCTGGACGCGATCCCGGAATTTATTAAACACGGGCTCAGCGTGGCGACCGGCATTATTCCGGCGCTCGGCTTCGCAATGCTGGCCAGATTGCTGATTAATAAGAAAGTCGCGCCGTACTTTTTCCTCGGCTTTGTGTTGATGGCCTATCTGAAAATCCCGGTGACAGGTATTGCCATTCTGGGCGCGATTGTCGCGGTAGTGATGGTTAACGTCACTGCATTGAACTCACCCCGTACGACGACAGAACAAGGAGTCAGCGATGACGACGAAGATGATTTCTGAAGAGAATCTCGCGCCTCAGGAACAGGATGACACGCGCATCACGCCGCGCGACCTACGCCGGGTATTCTGGCGATCTTTCCAGATGGAGTTCTCGTGGAACTACGAGCGGCAGATGAATCTCGCCTTCGTTTATGCGTTGATTCCGGTGTTGAAAAAACTCTATCCACGTAAAGAGGAGCTGGCTGGGGCGCTAAAACGGCATCTGGTGTTTTTCAATACCACGCCGCATATCGTCACCCTGTTGCTGGGAATTACCACGGCGATGGAGGAGAAAAATAGCCAGCAGAACAAGATGGACGCCAGTGCGATTGATAACGTTAAAGCGTCGCTGATGGGACCGCTTGCCGGGCTGGGAGACTCTTTCTTCTGGGGAACGCTGCGGCTGATCGCCACCGGCATCGGCACCAGTCTGGCGCTGAAGGGCAACATCCTTGGGCCAATTTTATTTCTGCTGGTGTTCAACGTGCCGCACATCCTGGTGCGCTGGTTCTTCACTCGCTGGGGTTACGTACTGGGGACAGGCGTGCTGCAGCGGATCCAGAAAAGCGGAATGATGGAAAGTCTGACCTACGGGGCGTCGATTATCGGCCTGATGGTGGTAGGGGCGATGACTGCCTCGATGATTGATATCACCATTCCCATCTCTTTTGGTGCCGGGGAGGCGAAAACCCAGGTGCAGGACATTATCAACGACATTATGCCTTGTCTGCTGCCACTGGTGAGTTTTGGCATTGTCTACTGGCTGCTGGGGCGAAAGGTCAAACCGCTCACGATTATTGGCGGGATGGCGCTGGTGGGCATTGCTGGATCGTGGATTGGATTATTTTAACGGGAGATGAATATGGTACCCACAATGATGACGTATATCCGCGAGGAACCTGAATGCCTGGCGCAGATCATCCGCGACTATCGGCAAAATCTGGCGGCAATTGAAACATTTGCCCGCCAGCATCCGGTACGCCGAATTCTGCTGTTGGCTACCGGGTCATCACTGAACGCCGCGCTGTGCGCGCGCTATTTCTTCGAGCAGCGCTTCGGCCTGCTGGTGGAGATTAAAGAGCCGTATAACTTTACCCACTATGAAATGATTGACCCGCATACCGATCTGGTGGTGGCGATTTCACAAAGCGGAAAAAGCGCGTCAACGCTGGAGGCGATGCGTAAGGTACAGGCGGCGAAGCTTCCTGTATTCGCGCTTACCTCTGATCCGCAAAGCCCGATTGCGAAGGCGTGTGACGGCGTTCTGGATATCAATACCGGCATTGAGAGCGTGGGCTTCGTTACCCGAGGTTTTAGCGCCACGGTATTGAATTTGTTGCTGATGGCCCTGCTGATTGCCCGTGGGCAGGGGAAAGCCTGCGCTGATGAAGAGCGGCATTATCTCGCGGAACTACGGCGGTTGGCGGCGGCAATCCCGGCGGCGATAACCCGTACCTCGCGATTTATCGATCGACACAGCGCGACGCTGCGCGACGGCGAGCGTTTTGTCGCCATCGGCTACGGGGCGCTGGTGGGCGTGGCCAAAGAGTGTGAAACCAAATTCACCGAGACGGTACGCGTCCCTTCCAGCGGTTTCGAGCTCGAGGCGTATATGCATGGGCCTTATCTGGAGGCCAATGCCCGCCATATCATGCTGTTTATTGAAGACCAGCCGGATGAACGCAGCCGGGCGCTGCGCGACTACATGACGCCGTCTGTCGCGCAGGCTTTCACGCTGACGCTCAACGACGAGGAGGATGAGCATACTCTGGCGCTGAACTGCCCGTGTGAACATCATCTGGCGCCGCTTCTGCTGGTGGTGCCGATCCAGATGCTGGCCTGGCATATCGCCGGACTTAAAGGTATCGACCTGGGAAAACGTATTTTTAACGATTTCGATCGCGTATTAAAAAGTAAAATCTGATTATTCAGGAGAAAACTATGTTGGGTTTTAATCAGGACGAGTACCTGACCAGTGCTCGCGAGATCATTGCTGCGCGCAAACAGGCGGAAAACGTCGCCGATGATATTTATCAGAGTGGCTGTAGCGCATTATTTTTTGCCTCAGTAGGCGGTTCTTTGGCGCCTATGATGGCGATTAATGAATTTGCTAAACAATTAACCGACGTGCCGGTTTATCTTGAACAGGCAGCGGAATTGATCCATCACGGGCATAAGAAATTAACCAAAGACGCGGTGGTCGTGACCTTGTCTAAATCCGGTGATACGAAAGAATCGGTGGCGATTGCAGAATGGTGTAAAGGGCAAGGTATTCGCGTGGTCGCTATTACCCGGAATGCCGATTCACCATTAGCTGAGGCGGCGAAATGGCATATTCCGATGTGTCACAAAAACGGCGTAGAATATGAATATATGCTGCTCTACTGGTTATTTTTCCGCGTAATTTATCGTCATGGTGAGTTTGCGGATTATGAGCGCTTTGCCAGCCAGTTGGAATTATTGCCGGAAAATCTCTTACAGGCTAAACGGCAGTTTGATCCGCAGGCGGATAATATCGCTGCGCAGTATCATGACCGTGATTATATGATGTGGATCGGTGGAGCCGAGATGTGGGGGGAAGTTTACCTGTTCTCGATGTGTATCCTTGAAGAGATGCAGTGGAAGCGAACCAAATCAGTCAGCTCGGCGGAGTTTTTCCATGGCACTCTGGAACTGCTGGAAAAAGATGTTCCGCTGTTCCTGGTGAAAGGCGAGGGTAAATGCCGGGCACTGGATGAACGTGTTGAGCGCTTCGCGAAAAAGATAACCGATCATCTGGTAGTCATTGACCCACGCGACTATCCGCTAAACGGTATTGATGACGCTTTCCGTTGGATAATGGCACCGTGTGTCGTGTCAACGCTGCTGGTGGACAGACTGGCGGCCCACTTTGAACATCATACCGGGCACGACCTGAATATTCGCCGTTACTACCGGCAGTTCGATTACTAATGTGTCTGCGGCGGCCAGCGCGCTGGCCGCCGCAAATGTGACTCAGCGCGGTGAGACGTCTGCCAGCGCCGCATCTTTATTCGGGAAGAAGGCCAGACGTCCTGGAATTGGCTGAATCCCGGCACGCGCCATGGTGCGCAGCGGCTGGAACTCGAGGTTTGAAACGCGCAGTTCGCAGCCATCAGGCAGTTTTTTCACAAAGCGCTGGAAGGCATCCAGACCACCGGCATCCAGTACCGGCACTGCATCCCATTTCAGCACCACAATCCGCTTACCCGCAATCCGCGACTCCAGGTCGGTAAACAACCCTTCGGCGGCGGCAAAGAACAGCGGGCCAATCACCCGCAGCACCAGCACATCATCCGGGACGGTCACGTTGACCGCAGACAGTCGCGTCATGCGTGCAATGCGGCGCATAAACAGCAACGAAGCCAGCACGATGCCTACGCTAATGGCGATAACCATATCGAACAGCACGGTCAGCGACATACAGATAAGCATCACGATAATGTCGTCTTTCGGCGCTTTACGCAGCAGATAGACCACTTTGTGCGCCTCGCTCATGTTCCATGCCACCATCAGCAGCAGAGCAGCCATTGCTGACAGCGGCAGCCAGGAAAGCACGGGCGCGAGGATCAGCAGCGCCAGAATGACCAGAATGGCGTGGATGACGGCAGACACTGGCGAAGTGGCTCCGGCGCGAACGTTGGCCGCCGAGCGGGCAATCGCGGCGGTGGCGGTAATACCGCCGAAGAACGGCGCCACAATGTTACCCAGACCCTGGCCGATCAGCTCGCTGTTGGCTTTATGTTTGGTGCCGGTCATACCGTCAAGCACCACCGCGCACAGCAGCGATTCAATCGCGCCGAGCATCGCCATGGAGAATGCGGCGGGCAGCAGCGCGTGCAGCGATTCCCAGCTCAGGGTGAAACTGGAGCCCGGCAGATCCCACGGCAGAACAAACTGCGGCAGTAACTGCGGGATCCCGTTACCCTGGGTACCGTCGGCGAGAATATAGTGGAACTGGGAACCAATGGTGGCAACGTGGCCGCCGAGCAGATTGACAATCAGCATCACAAGGCAGCCCGCAATCAGCGCGGGCAGGTGGCCCGGAAGACGCAGTCCAAGACGCGGCCAGAGAATCAGCGTGCCGAGAGTGACAATACCAATTGCGGCATCACCAAAGTTAATGGTCGGCAGCGCCATCACCAGCGCGCCCACCTTCTGTAAATAGTGTTCAGGGACATGCGCCATCTGCAGACCGAGAAAATCCTTAATCTGCATGGTACCGATGGTAATACCGATCCCCGAGGTAAAACCGAGGGTCACTGACAGCGGAATGTATTCAATCAGGCGACCAAAACGGGCCAGGCCAAAGAGGATTAAAAACAGTCCGGAAAGCAGGGTGGCGACCAACAGGCCAGCCAGACCAAACTGCTGGGATACCGGGTAGAGTATGACCACAAAGGCGGCGGTTGGCCCGGAAACGCTGAAGCGCGATCCGCCGGTCAGCGCGATAACGATCCCCGCGACGGCGGAGGTGTAAAGGCCGTACTGCGGCGCGACGCCGCTACCAATTGCCAGCGCCATCGCCAGCGGAATGGCGATAATACCGACGGTGATCCCGGCGATAAGGTCTCGCATAAAGCGGGCCGAGGTGTACTTCTCCTTCCAGCAGGCGTCAATAAGCGCGCGGAAAGGCATCACTTGGGGAGAGAGTAATTTATTCACAATACTGTTTCATCCATGAGCGCATCATCTGTCACGTGAATGGCAGTGAAGTTGGCATAAATCATACAAATAAACTATACAGACAAAAAAACCCGCCGCAGCGGGTTTTTTAACCAAATCCGATTAATGTTCGAACATGGCGGAGATGGATTCTTCGTTGCTGATACGACGAATCGCTTCGGCCAGCATCCCGGACAGGGTCAGGGTACGTACGTTTGGCAGCGCTTTGATCTCATCGCTTAACGGGATGGTATCGCAGACAACCACTTCGTCAATGACGGAGTTACGCAGGTTATTGACCGCATTGCCGGAGAAGATCGGGTGGGTTGCGTAAGCGAATACGCGTTTTGCACCGCGTTCTTTCAGCGCTTCTGCTGCTTTGCACAGCGTGCCGCCGGTATCGATCATGTCATCGACCAGCACGCAGTCACGACCGGCAACGTCGCCGATGATGTGCATAACCTGGGAAACGTTCGCGCGCGGGCGACGTTTGTCGATGATAGCCATGTCGGTATCGTTCAGCAGCTTAGCGATAGCACGAGCGCGAACCACGCCGCCGATGTCCGGAGAAACCACGATCGGGTTGTCCAGGTTCAGCTGCAGCATATCTTCAAGCAGGATTGGGCTACCGAATACGTTATCCACCGGAACATCGAAGAAGCCCTGGATCTGTTCAGCGTGCAGGTCTACGGTCAGTACGCGGTCAACGCCAACGCTGGACAGGAAGTCAGCGACAACTTTAGCAGTGATAGGTACACGAGCAGAGCGAACGCGACGGTCCTGGCGAGCATAACCGAAGTAAGGGATAACGGCGGTGATACGGCCTGCGGAAGCACGGCGCAGGGCATCAACCATAACGACCAATTCCATCAGGTTGTCGTTAGTAGGGGCACAAGTGGACTGGATGATGAAAATATCACCACCGCGTACGTTTTCGTTGATTTGTACGCTGACTTCGCCGTCGCTAAAGCGACCTACAGCGGCGTCGCCGAGAGAAGTGTACAGGCGGTTGGCAATACGTTGTGCTAGTTCCGGGGTGGCGTTACCAGCAAAAAGCTTCATATCAGGCACGAGAAGAACCTCAGGCATGCGTCCAGTGGTGGATGAATCGGGCCGAAAACTGTGCGGGCCAGGCCGATTTCATCCAGGCGGTGTATTAAAGAGCGCGATGCAACGTCTGGAACAGGGTGACGTTGTCACCGGAGCTCAGTTTGCCCGGCAGGGTTACTCATCACCATTCTTCTTTCGTCAGCAGAACTGACGGAAACCGAATGATTCAGAGCAGGGCTTGCTTCAACGGAGAGAGGTTGACACCTTTCGCCACAAAGCCTTGCAACCATTCCGGGGCTTGCTCAAGCACCTGGCGGGCAGCGAGTTCCGTGTCGAATTCAGCAAAGACACAGGCTCCTGTTCCAGTCAGGCGCGACGGCGCGTATTCTAACAGCCAGGAAAGCACATCATCAACCTCGCGAAAACGTTTTCTTGCGATAACCTCGCAATCATTGCCGAATTCACAATTTAATAACGTTTCTATTGACCTGACCGGGGTATTTCGTGGCAGCTCCGGATCGCGAAAAATGATCGGCGTCGGGATGCTGACGCCCGGATGGGCCACCAGGTACCATTTTTCCGCCACGTCGACCGGCGTGAGCACTTCGCCAACGCCTTCGGCAAACGCGGCGTGGCCGCGAACAAACACCGGCACGTCGGCGCCCAGCCTCAGTCCGAGCGTCGCCAGCTCATCTTCCGGGAGCCCACACTGCCAGAGATGATTCAGCGCGACCAGCACGGTGGCCGCGTTTGACGAACCGCCACCAAGGCCGCCGCCCATGGGAAGGCGCTTCTCAATGCTGATATCGGCGCCGCTGCCTGCGGGCAAACAACCCGTTTCCGCTGCGGCTTTCATCAAAAGACGTGCAGCGCGGATAATCAGGTTCTCTTCATCCGGCACGCCTGCGACTGGGGTGAGCAGCCGCAGCTGCCCGTCGGTGCGTGGCGTAATCGTCAGCGTGTCGCCGTAGTCGAGAAACTGAAACAGCGTCTGCAGCGTGTGATAGCCATCAGGGCGCTGGCCGGTGATGTACAAAAACAGGTTCAGCTTTGCGGGAGAGGGCCAGGTGGTCGTCATTTGGCGATCCAGTTATCCATTTTCAGCTTGATGCGCTGGGACCCTTCGGTCAGTTCCATGTTAGACGGCAGCGCCGGCTGGGTTTTGCTGTCGTACCCGCTGTATACCACTTTCCAGGTCTTGCCGTTCTGGGTGTAGTTGAGTTCACTCAGGCGATACTGGTCGTCGAGCTTATAGTCGGTGGCGTCGCCCGGCAGGCCGAGGATCCACTGGCGCAGGCTGTTAAGCGGAATCGGCATGCCGGTCAGCTTACCAATCATCTCTTCGCCGTCGGTGGCGGTATAGTGCTGGCCTTTGTTATCGGTCAGCTGCGCGGAGCCTGGCTGACCAACCAGCTCCAGCTCGGTGCTGCCCAGCGGGTTGGTCAGCAGCAGACGATAGTTGTCCTGACCGGTTTGCTGCCAGAAGAAGCGGGCATAGACTTTTTGCTGATCGGACAGATAGGCAAACGCGCCGCGCGTCTGGTACTGGCTAAGCTGGCGCACTTCCTGCTGGTGCTGTTGCCACTGCGGCGAGGTCGGGCTTTTGCCTGGGCCTTTTGGCGCATTGACGGTACAGGCGGTAAGAACCAGTGCTGCTAAAGGCAGCAGACGAATCAGGCGAGGCAGGGCCATGATGACAATCCTTGATATGCGTTGCGATTATAACGCTTAATGCTAGCGTCGCTGGTGGGCAGCGTCTACGCTCAAGTTGTCTTAAATCATAAAATTAACCCGTAATACCTATTACTCCAAAAGGGGGCCGTCCCTTTTATTGATCTCGCGCATCCTGTATGATGCGCTCAGACTAACCTTATCAACGCTGGTACTACTCCCGCACAATGACCCTTTTAGCACTTGGCATTAACCACAAGACAGCCCCGGTAGCGCTGCGAGAACGCGTCACGTTTTCGCCAGACACGCTTGACCAGGCGCTGGAGAGCCTGCTGGCTCAGCCAATGGTGCAGGGGGGAGTGGTCCTGTCGACCTGTAACCGCACCGAACTCTATCTCAGCGTCGAAGAGCAGGATAACCTGCACGATGCCATCGTCCGCTGGTTGTGCGAATACCACGGGCTGAATGAAGAAGATCTGCGCCAGAGCCTGTACTGGCACCAGGATAACGACGCCGTCAGCCACCTGATGCGCGTCGCCAGCGGCCTTGATTCGCTGGTACTGGGCGAACCGCAGATTTTAGGCCAGGTCAAAAAAGCGTTTGCTGATTCCAGCCGCGGCCATCTGCACGCCAGCGAGCTGGAACGCATGTTCCAGAAATCATTTTCGGTCGCCAAACGCGTGCGTACAGAAACGGATATCGGCGCCAGCGCGGTGTCGGTGGCGTTCGCCGCCTGTACCCTGGCGCGACAAATTTTCGAATCTCTCTCCACGGTGACTGTGTTACTGGTTGGCGCGGGAGAAACCATCGAGCTTGTCGCGCGCCATCTGCGCGAACATCACGTGCAAAAAATGCTGATTGCCAACCGTACCCGCGAACGCGCGCAGCTGTTGGCTGATGAAGTGGGTGCGGAAGTCATTGCGCTTAGCGACGTTGACGAACGCCTGAAAGAGGCCGATATCATTATCAGTTCAACCGCCAGCCCGCTGCCGATTATCGGTAAAGGCATGGTGGAGCGCGCGCTGAAGGCGCGTCGCAATCAACCGATGTTGCTGGTGGATATCGCCGTACCGCGCGACGTAGAGCCGGAAGTGGGGAAACTCGCTAACGCCTATCTCTACAGTGTGGACGATCTGCAAAACATTATTCAGCATAACCTCGCGCAGCGTAAGGCCGCCGCGGTGCAGGCTGAAACCATCGTTGAGCAGGAAACCAGCGAGTTTATGGCCTGGCTGCGCGCGCAAAGCGCCAGCGAAATCATCCGTGATTATCGCTCCCAGGCGGAAACGGCGCGTGAAGAACTCACCGCTAAGGCGATGGCCGCGCTCGAACAGGGCGGCGATCCGCAGGTCATCATGCAGGATCTGGCGCGGAAATTAACCAATCGCCTGATCCACGCGCCAACCAAATCTCTTCAGCAGGCTGCCCGTGACGGGGATGACGAACGCCTGCATATTCTGCGCAACAGCCTCGGGCTGGAGTAGCACAACTCTATTTATAACAAGGTGCATTTACGCCAATGAAGCCTTCTATTGTTGCTAAACTGGAAGCTCTCTACGAGCGCCATGAGGAAGTTCAGGCGCTGCTTGGAGACGCAGCAACTATTGCCGATCAGGACCGTTTCCGTGCGTTGTCCCGCGAATACGCACAGCTGGGCGATGTGGCCCGCTGCTACACCGACTGGCGTCAGGTTCAGGAAGATATCGAAACCGCGCAGATGATGCTCGACGACCCGGAAATGCGCGAAATGGCGCAGGAAGAACTGCAGGAAGCCAAAGCTAAAGAAGAACAGCTGGAACAACAGCTGCAGGTGCTGTTGCTGCCGCGTGACCCGGACGACGAACGTAATGCCTTCATCGAAGTGCGCGCCGGGACCGGCGGTGATGAAGCAGCGCTGTTTGCCGGCGACCTGTTCCGTATGTATACCCGCTATGCTGAATCACGCCGCTGGCGCGTTGAGATCATGAGCGCCAGCGAAGGCGAGCACGGTGGCTTTAAAGAAGTGATCGCCAAAATCAGCGGTGAAGGCGTGTATGGCCGTCTGAAGTTTGAATCCGGCGGTCACCGCGTGCAGCGCGTACCGGCTACCGAATCTCAGGGGCGTATCCATACCTCCGCCTGTACGGTCGCGGTATTGCCCGAAGTGCCGGAGGCCGAGCTGCCGGATATCAACCCGGCGGATCTGCGCATTGATACCTTCCGCTCCTCCGGCGCGGGCGGTCAGCACGTTAACACCACCGATTCCGCTATCCGTATTACCCACTTGCCTACGGGGATTGTGGTGGAGTGTCAGGACGAACGTTCTCAGCATAAAAACAAAGCGAAAGCGATGTCGGTGCTGGGCTCGCGTATCCGTGCGGCGGAAATTGCCCGTCGTCAGCAGGCGGAAGCCTCCGAGCGCCGTAACCTGCTGGGCAGCGGCGATCGCAGCGACCGTAACCGCACCTATAACTTTCCGCAGGGACGCGTTACCGACCACCGCATCAACCTGACGCTCTATCGTCTGGACGAGGCGATGGAAGGTAAGCTCGATATGCTGATCGAGCCTATCGTGCAGGAATATCAGGCTGACCAGCTGGCTGCGCTGTCCGAGCAGGAATGATGACCTGGAGAGAGTGGCTGCAACAGGCGATAGCGGCGCTTCAGGGGGGCGAGAGCCCTCGTCGCGACGCCGAGATCCTGTTGGGGCATGTTACCGGCAAATCGCGCACCCAGGTTCTGGCCTTTGATGAGACCGAGCTAAGCGCCGCGCAGGTGGACACGCTGGCGGCGCTGCTGTCACGGCGTCAACGCGGCGAGCCGGTCGCGCACCTGGTGGGCACGCGTGAGTTCTGGTCGCTGCCGCTGTTTGTCTCCCCGGCGACGCTGATCCCGCGCCCGGACACTGAGTGTCTGGTGGAGCAGGCGCTCGCCCGTCTGCCGCAGACGCCGTGCCGTATTCTTGATTTGGGCACCGGCACCGGCGCGGTCGCGCTGGCGTTAGCCAGTGAGCGTCCTGACTGTCAGGTGACCGCCGTCGACTTTATTGCCGATGCCGTCGCCCTGGCGCAGCGCAATGCCGCTCATCTGGCTATCAACAATATTACGATTGTGCAAAGCGACTGGTTCAGTGCGCTGGACGACCAACGTTTTGCAATGATCGTCAGCAACCCGCCGTATATCGACGAGCAGGACGAGCACCTGTCTCAGGGTGACGTGCGTTTTGAGCCCAAAACCGCGCTGGTGGCGGCCGATCAGGGGCTTGCCGACCTGGCCCATATTATTTCGCAAGGCCGCGCCTGGCTTGAGCCCGGTGGTTATATGCTGCTTGAGCATGGCTGGAAACAGGGCGCGGCGGTGCGCGAATTGTTTACCGTAGCGGGCTATCAGCAGGCACAAACCTGTCGCGACTACGGCGATAACGATCGCCTGACGCTTGCGCAATGGCCAGGCCATACGGAGGCGCAGGCGTGAATTTGTTCCAGTTCGTGCTCTATTTACATATCGCGTCGGCGATTTTCTCCGCCTCATTTTTTGCGCTGCGTTACTGGTGGATGCATCAGCGTAGCGCCTTGTTTGACGCGCGTTGGGTGCGTGTGCTGCCGCATTGCGTTGACAGCACGCTGTTGCTCAGCGGCGTGGCGCTCATGGTGATGACGCGCTATTACCCCTTCACTGAAGAGGGGGGATGGCTGACGGAGAAACTGTTTGGCGTTATCATTTACATCTTTTTAGGGTTTGTCGCGCTTGGACGTCGTCGTCCGCGCAGCCAGCAGAGCGGGTTTGTCGCGTTTTTGCTGGCGCTGATGGTGTTGTGCATCATCGTTAAACTCGCCATCACTAAAGTTCCGCTGTTGGGGTAAGGTATGAAGTCACTGGCTGATTTTGAATTTAATAAAGCGCCGCTGTGCGATGGCATGATCCTTATTTCCGAATTGATTCGTGATGATTTCCCGTCGCAGAAGGTGCGCGAGCAGCTTGATTGTCTGTTGGCGCTGGCGCGTGAAGAGATTAGCCCCTCCTGGACGCTGACGCGTCAGATGGAGCGTCTGATTGAACTGTTTTACCACGAATGGAATTTTGGTGACTCCTCCGGCGTGTACCGTCTGTCTGACGCGCTGTGGCTCGATCAGGTACTGAAGAATCGCCAGGGCAGCGCCGTGGCGCTGGGGGCCATTGTATTGTGGATTGCGGCTCAGCTCGACATCCCGGTCGTGCCGGTGATTTTCCCGACCCAACTGCTGCTGCGTGCTGATGTCGACAGCGAAGAGCTATGGCTGATTAACCCGTTTAATGGCGATACCCTCGATGAGCATACGCTTGAAGTCTGGCTGAAGGGGAATATCAGCCCGATGGCGGAGCTGTTTAACGAAGACCTCGATGAAGCAGATAACGCAGAGGTAGTGCGTAAACTGCTCGATACGCTGAAATCGGCATTGATGGAAGAGCGGCAGATGGAGCTGGCGCTGCGCACCAGCGAAGCGCTGCTGCAGTTTAACCCGGAAGATCCGTATGAAATTCGCGACCGCGGGCTGATTTATGCCCAGCTGGAGTGCGAGCATATTGCACTGAACGATTTGAACTATTTCGTTGAACAATGTCCGGAAGACCCGATCAGCGAAATGATTCGTGCGCAGATTAATACCATCTCGCACAAACAAATAACTCTTCACTAAACGGTAATAACCTCGGTTATAATCGCGGAAATACCCTAACAAGGCGATCTTATGAAAGAAAAAGTGGTTAGCATTGGTGATATCAAGGTAGCAAACGATCTGCCGTTTGTTCTGTTCGGCGGCATGAACGTGCTGGAATCACGCGACCTGGCGATGCGTATTTGCGAACACTACGTGACCGTGACCCAGAAGCTGGGCATTCCTTACGTATTTAAAGCTTCATTTGATAAAGCCAACCGTTCTTCTATCCATTCCTACCGTGGTCCAGGTCTGGAAGAGGGGATGAAGATTTTCCAGGAACTGAAGCAAACTTTCGGCGTTAAGATCATCACTGACGTCCACGAAGCCAGCCAGGCGCAGCCGGTTGCCGATGTGGTTGACGTGATCCAGCTGCCGGCGTTCCTCGCTCGTCAGACCGATCTGGTAGAAGCGATGGCGAAAACCGGCGCGGTTATCAACGTCAAGAAGCCGCAGTTCGTCAGCCCGGGCCAAATGGGCAACATCGTTGACAAATTCATTGAAGGCGGCAACGACAAAGTGATTCTGTGCGACCGTGGTTCCAACTTCGGTTACGACAACCTGGTTGTCGATATGCTGGGCTTTGGCGTGATGAAAAAAGCGTCCAACAACTCCCCGGTTATCTTCGACGTGACTCACTCTCTGCAGTGCCGTGACCCGTTTGGCGCAGCAAGCGGTGGTCGTCGCGCACAGGTTACCGAGCTGGCCCGTGCCGGTATGGCGGTAGGGATCGCGGGTCTGTTTATTGAAGCGCATCCGGATCCGGACCACGCACGCTGTGACGGCCCGTCCGCGCTGCCGCTGGACAAACTGGAACCGTTCCTGAAGCAGATGAAAGCCATCGACGACCTGGTGAAAGGGTTCGACGAACTGGATACCAGCAAGTAAGTTCTGTTACTGCATTGAAAAGCCGGCCCGTTTATCGCGGTCCGGCTTTTTTATGGCCGCAAAAAAGGCCGCAGGCTGTTACCCCTGCGGCCCGTTTCGGGCGCACGTTGCCATTACGGCAGCCTGACGCCCTCAGTGCGTTACTTCCTGTTACGCCACCCGCTCACAATCGCTGCGGTGATGATTCCCGCAATGACAGGAGCGGCAAGATCGTGCCAGAAAGCGACGCCAAACT
The DNA here is from genome assembly GCF_965301105.1 of Kluyvera sp. Classification (NCBI taxonomy): domain Bacteria; kingdom Pseudomonadati; phylum Pseudomonadota; class Gammaproteobacteria; order Enterobacterales; family Enterobacteriaceae; genus Kluyvera; species Kluyvera sp. The sequence goes on along the minus strand of NZ_CBDKZX010000083.1, from coordinate 1,562 downwards.
GCGCGAGCGTCATATAGCCGCCTCTATTGTAATAACAACGGTTCGCGGCTATTCTTGAAGGGTCTGGTTTCAAGATAGCCCCCCGTTATGCTGTCAGGTTTACGCCTCTCAACGTGCGGGGGTGTTTCTATCCAGCAACCTATGCCGCCAGGGATCAAGCCCCCGCAACATTGCGCCTCACCGGAGCAACTCCGGCTTAGCGCAGATTCTACGTGTACATCCTGAACCACTTCACTTAGCGAACGCGCGCGATGCGTGAGGCGTTCCAGCTTTTCTGCGCGCGTTGCATTCTATTAGCCGTATACTCGCGTCGGCTCGCAGTATCAGGCAAATATCGTCATCAGATAGGCGGCAAACAGCGCCAGGTGTGCCGCGCCGTTCAGTACATTGGTGCGTCCGGTGGAGAACGAGATGTGGCACAGAATTAACGACGCGACCATCACGATCATCTCCGGCATACCCAGACCAAACATCAGGTCGTTGCCGGTCATAAAGGCGATCAGCGTGACGACCGGTACCGTCAGGGAGATGGTTGCCAATACTGAACCAAAGAACAGATTCATGGCGCGCTGAACCTGGTTGTTCAACACCGCCTTCAGTGCGCCCAGCCCTTCCGGCGAGAGAATCAGCAGCGCCACCAGGAAGCCAGTAAAGGCCACTGGCGCGTTCATGCTGGTCAGCAGCGTCTCCAGCGGGTTAGCATTCATTTTGGTGACCGCAATCACCGCCACCAGATGGACAACCAGCCAGATCGCGTGCCACATGCTGCTGTGCGCCGAAGGCTTACCGTGGTGCGGGTCATCATCATCGCTGTCATCTTCGTGCTCGTAGACAAACAGACTCTGGTGGGTTTTGGTTTGAATTAACAAGAATACGCCATACATCGCGGCGGAGATCAGCGCTACCAGCAGCGATTGGCCGATCGTGAAATTGGCGCCCGGCAGTGAGGTCGGGAATACCAGCACAATAATGGCCAGCGGAAACAGCGCAATTAAATACTGTTTAATACCGAAAAGATTCATATATTGCGTGGCAAATTTACGCCCGCCAAGCAATAACGAGAAACCGACCAGGCCGCCGGTAACAATCATGATAATGGAATAGAGCGTATCGCGCATAAGCGTTGGCGCGGCGTCGCCGGTGGCCATCAGTGCGGATATCAGGCTGACTTCCAGAATAACAACGGAAAGGCTTAAAATCAGAGAGCCATAGGGCTCACCAAGACGGTGGGCTAAGACGTCCGCGTGGCGGACTACGCTAAATGCGCTGCTAAGAATGCCGACCAGCGCTAAGGCATTGATGGCAATAACCACTGGCAATGACTGACTGCTTCCCCAGAAGAACAGGATTGCCAGCGCCACCACCGGGAAAATGAGCGACGTCTCCTTGTGGCGAGTTTTCACCGCCTCATGTGCGTGAGTCATGTGTTTCTCCATGTATGCAGGTATTTATAATTATAGAAAAAATCAGTGACGTAAATTAACAAATTTTTCGACCTGGAATGCGATCTTTTACTAAAGTTTACCTGTGAGACCATTTTTCATTAAAGATGGCTATAATAT
>NZ_CBDKZX010000082.1:0-16791 GCF_965301105.1 Kluyvera sp. | reverse complement strand
GCTTCAATGCAGGCCACCAGACCTTTGGTTTCGATAAGCCCCAATGCATCACCCATGGCTCTCTCCTCAGAACAGGTTGTGATTTAAGGAAAACCGGCCGTGTCACGGCGTTAACCCACGGCTGCGGCGTTCGAATGTCACTATAGGGGGGGAGAATCTGGATGGAACTTAAATCCGATAGATGTAATTATTTAGGATATAACTCTGCTATTTAGTCTTATCAGGCTGTGTATTTATGTCTTTATGCTGTGGGGTCGGTACTGATTTGGTCTTCAATAAGGCGATTTTTAGCCCGCTTTTTCCGGGGGGATGAAATGTTATTGGATTGCTAAATGATTTCAAAAAAGGGGTAACATAGCGCGGGGATTAGTGTGGCGAGGCGCAGGTTTTATCGCGCAGGCTAAATGCAAAAAGTGCGCTTTCCCAGGTGGCAAAAAGAGGGGGAAAGCGCGATGCGCGGCAGATCACACTATTGTGCCGGGTAATAACGGCATTTCTGCCAGCTGGCTGGATTAGCGCTGTTGGTGAATAGCCAGACCTTCTTCGCCTGGCGCCAGTTCAGGGCGCAGGATCAGGCTCGGAATGAGGTAGTCACCGTGGTTCTGGCGGCGGAAAGGAATCGGAGGTGTCTGCGCCAGCGTATCCAGGCGCCGAGCGAGCGTCGCACAATGGGCGGTAAACTGTTCTGGCGTAGTCTTGTCCGTGCGGTAGAACACCACCGGCGGCAGCACTGTAAAACCGGGGTAGAACAACATTCCGTGCTGGATCGGAAAGAGGATATCATCGATATGGCCGTTGATCCCACGCGGTGCATAGTGCTCGGCCCAGCCGCCGGCGGTCACAATGAGCATGGCGCGCTTGCCTGCCAGCATACCTTCACCGTAGCGATCGCCCCAGTGACTTTCGCTATGCTCACCGACGCCGTAGGCAAAACCATAAGCGTAAACCCGGTCAATCCAGCCTTTCATCAGCGCCGGCATAGAAAACCACCACAAGGGGAACTGGAAAATGACCGTATCCGCCCAGCGCAGCTTCTGCTGTTCGCGAACAATATCCGCGTGCTGTGAGTTTTGTTCATAGGCGTGCTTTGAATCCAGCGTTGCACGGAACACTTCGCCTATCGGCGCGTCGGCGAAGTCCTCAGCATCCAACCCTGCCTTCCAGCGCATAGCGTAAAGATCGGAAACCTCGACGTGGTGGCCTGCGCGTTGCAAATGCGCAACGGTAAAATCTTTTAATCCGCCGTTCAGAGAGCGAGGCTCGGGATGGGCATAAACCAGCAAAATCTTCATAGTGTTTACCTCTCAATGTTAGAGAGATGCAGAGTAGGCGAGGAAGAGGTATAGTAGAAATTAATTAACAAAATAACAGGTATAGTTATTATTAATATCCATCAGTTGGACCTGAACCTGCTGCGTACGCTTGACGTACTGCTTAGCGAGCATAATGTTACACGTGCGGCGCAGCGGCTGAACCTGTCGCAGCCTGCGGTGAGCGTGCAGCTGGCGCGTCTGCGGGAATTTTTCGCCGACCCGCTGCTGCTGCCTGGGCCACGCGGCATGCAGCCTACCGCGCGCGCTGAATCACTACGCCTACCTTTGCGTGAGGCGCTGGCGGCGCTGGAGCAGGCGGTGATCCCCGAACGGACCTTTGACCCCGCTTCGGCGGCACGCACCTGGCGGGTCGCGGCAACCGACTACATAGCCTCGGTCATTTTATTGCCCGTACTCTCCGTGTTGCGTCGGGAGTCGCCGGCCAGTCGATTAGCCGTTTTTGAACTGCAGCCGTCTCGTCTCGTGCAGCAAGCCGATCGCGATGATATAGATCTCTTCTTTCATACCCAGGACGCCGCACCGCCGGGCCTGCGTCAACGTTTGCTGTTCCGGGAACGCTACGTACTGGCAGGCCGAGTCGGACACCCGGCGCTAAATGCGGAGCTGACTCTCTCGGACTTTTGTCAGTTGGATCATGCGATTATCTCGCCAGACGGCGGGGGTTTTAGCGCCGCCACCGATGCGGCGTTAGCCAATCAGGGTTTGTCCCGGCGAGTGGTGCTGTCGGTTCCCCATTTCCTGTTTATGCTGGAGACGCTGCGCAATAGCGACGTCGTCGCAGTGTTACCGGAACGGCTGGTGTCCGGAGCCGATGGATTGACTCAGGTTGTGCCGCCGTTGTCAGTCGCCGGGTTTGATATGCTGATGCTATGGCATGAGCGCAATCACCGGGATCCCGCGCACCGCTGGTTACGACAGCAGATGGTTAATTCACTGGAGAGCAAGTTATGCTGAGTGGTCTGAATCATTTGACGCTGGCGGTCAGCGATCTGGCGTCAAGCCTGGCATTTTATCAGCAGTTACCTGGAATGCGTCTGCACGCCAGCTGGGATAGCGGAGCCTATCTCTCCTGTGGGGCGCTGTGGCTGTGCTTGTCGCTGGATGAGCAGCGGCGTAAAACGCCCCCTCAGGAAAGCGACTATACCCACTACGCCTTCAGCGTGGCGGAAGAAGACTTTGCCGGGGTGGTGGCTCTGCTGGCGCAGGCGGGGGCTGAGGTATGGAAAGATAACCGCAGTGAAGGGGCGTCTTACTATTTTCTCGACCCTGACGGCCATAAGCTGGAGCTGCATGTGGGGAATCTGGCGCAGCGGCTGGCCGCCTGTCGCGAACGCCCCTACAAGGGGATGGTCTTTTTTGATTGACGGGTTAGTTCAGCTTACTGCCGGATTTCAACGTGCAGATCCACAGCGGTGAATTGATAGAGCTGAGCAAGATAGCCTTTTCGTTGAGCTTCTGAGCGTTGAGAAACAGCCCGTCGTGGCTGTCGGACATCTCGCGCATAAAGTAGTCGAAAATCACGTTCGGCGATTCATCAATCGAGGAGGCGCTCGATTCCCACTGATTGATGCGGTAATGACGCTCGGTGGCCGAGATGCGTTTGCTGCTGTAGGTAAACTTCACGTAGCGTTGCAGGTAGAGCCAGCCGGCGGCGGAGTCGGTGTAACCTTCGACCACCATCGAGCCTTTACCCTGCGCACCGAAATTGAAGTGAATATTGCCGTTAACGTTCTCTTTGTCCATGTTCTCAAAGCGCATGATGCCCTTAGTGGAACAGCTCATGACACCCGCGTTGTCGGCAGGCAGCAGCCGCCAGGCGCTAAACGCGGCGGCGGCAATAAATACCAGAACGCAGAGGGCAAAGAACGGACGCGGCGCGAGTCTCATTACGGCTTCCAGGAGTAGTAAAAGTAGTTATCGCAATAGCTGAACGGGTTATCTTCATGCATGGCGCAGTGGGCAAGGAACACGCGCCCCAGCCCGTTGGTTTCGAGCCGGTCGCCGTAGAAGAAAAGAAAACGTTCACCGGGTTTACAGGCAATATTCAGCCGCTGGCGCACCTCATCGAAGTTTTTGCCGTAGGACTCTTCGCTGACCGAACGTCGCATTTCATCGCTGGCCAGCAGTTCGCACTTGCTATGGCTGAGACGGGTCAGCGCGATAGGCTGAGATTCGCTGATGCCGACCAGACTGAAGGCAACCAGAAGCAGGGCAATGGTGAGCAAGCAGGCGCCGGCCATGTACCAGCACATCCCGCGGGCATGTGCGGAGCGCGGTGCGTCTGGCGTTGTCGCAACGGGCGGCGGTTCGGCAGGCGTCTGTTGTGGTGAAACCGGCGGCGCGTCGTCCAGCGCTTCGATAATGACCTCGGGATTAAGCTGCAAATAGCCGCGCGAGACGGTGACGATGATGTTATCGACGCCGTAATGGCGAAAGGTCTTCCGCAGCATGCTGAGATACTGGTTCAGATTGCTGTTGGATGAGGTTAATCCATTGTCATCCCAGACTTTTTTCAGAACATCTTCCCGGCTGACAATCTCGGTATGGCGCAGAAAATAGTTAAACAGGGCGCTGGCGGTGAGGGATAGCTGGCTGTCCGGTTCATCGCTTTGCGGCAGCGTCAGGGTACCGTCGGTGGCGTCGTAGATAAAACGGGCATTGATGTTGTAGCGCATCGCGGCCTCAGTCTGTGCTTCACGCGGGAAGCGTCATTTTATTCAGGGAGTCAACCAGCGCGCGACGGTGGTCGGCGCTCATGGTGATCCCTTCCGTCAACTCCGAAAGCCAGATGCCGTCAGCGGCGTAGCGCACCAGCGTGCCGGTTGGGCTGTTATCCAGCTCATCGCCCTGCGCCAGTTTTTCCAGCATCCAGTCGCGCCAGCATTTGCGCAGCACCGGTTCATCGGGCATCGCCAGCGACAAAACCATAAGCTGGCGGCTTTCATGGGTGTCCGTGAGATCCGCCAGATAGTTCAGATAGGCGCGGGTAAACCGGCCGTAGCTCACGCCATCCTGTTGCATCAGGGCGGTAATCGCTTCTTCCATGATCGCCAGCAGACGCGCGAACAGGGCGAATATCAGCGCCTGCTTGTTCGGGAAATGGTGGATAAGACCGCCTTTACTGACACCTGCCTCGCGGGCAACGGCGTTCAGCGACAGGGCGGCAATGCCATCCCGACCAGCAATCATTGCCGCGGATTCCAGCAATTGTTGGTGCAGACGGACCGGATCTTTCTTGCGGTGTTGGGCTTCCATATTCATGGCCCGAATCATACCGACCAGACGGTATGATTATTTTTGACGACGATCAAGGCGTACGGGATGTCAGTAGATTGAATGTGGTTAATGCGTGAGAGGTCACAATTCGTAGTATGAATCAGGCAGTTATCACCCAGGGGGCGTTTTGGCAAAAAAAACGCGGTGAGGGGGCTCACCGCGTTCGAGCGTTTGTGACAATAACGACTTACTTCTGCGCGGCGCTTTTGGCCTTCGCTTTGGCGTTGTCACAGGCGGTCTGGTTTTTCGCACAGGCGTCTTTCGCGGCTTTCGCCTCTTTCTGTGCGTTAGCTTTCGCCGTGCTTTTGGCCTGAGCGCACTGCGTAGGGTTGTCCTGGCAGGCGGTTTTCGCTTTGCTGACAGCCTGACCGTTAGCCGCCGTTGCTGCGCCGCAAATCAACATAGCGCATGCTCCCAGCATCAGAGTGATTTTTTTCATGGACTTACTCCGCTGCCGCCTGGGCCAGATCGTTCTGTACCTGCTTACGCTGCTCTGCGGTCAGCACCTGGCTTAAGTCGAAGTAGTATTTCACTTTGTAGTAGCGTACCTGCTGGTCAACTTTGCTGAATGCCGCCAGCTGCTGCTTCACGCCCGCTTCGTTCCATTTACCGGACTGAATCATATCGATGATCATGCCGTCTTTAACATCTTTCATGGAGATAGACTGAACGTTTTTCTCCAGCTGCTGGTGCAGTGTTTTGATTTTAGAAACCTGAGCATCGGTCAGCTTCAGGTGCTGAACAATCGGGTCCTGAGCTGGAGCCGGGGCGGCTGCGACATCAGCGGCCTGAGCGGTGAAGGTTGCGCCAGCGAGCGTTGCGACCAGTAAAGCCGTGCGGGTAAATTTTTTCATTGTAGTCATCCATAAAGCATTTGAATTGACGCCGAAGCATCAGACGGGGGAGTCCCCATTTATTGTCGGGCTAATAATAGGTTGCCTGATGCTGACGATGCTTGCGGATTGTTGTGTCTGTTGGTAACGATGGGAAACAATGACTCTGTGAAATCATCCTTTTTTACGTATTAAGAGCGTCTTAATCTTTCGCGCTCTCCCTGCTATTTCAGCAGCAAACCCGGTGTCTGTGGAAATGCGAAATATCGCTAAGCATTTGCGGTTTTTGTCGCAGTTAAGCCATGCTAATCAATTTTTTACCTTTATATAACAATCACTTTCGTTAAAGGATATTTCGTTATAAGCCATAGCGAATCGTTATTTGTGCCGATGAAGACGGTGTGGGAGCGTAAAAAGACAATACAAAAACAGGGGTATCCAGAAAGATTATGGCAAAGACAAAACAGACAGTAGCACAGCTCGCGATCGTGACCGGCCTGGTGGCGGCCAGCTTCACGACCTTTACCGCTCAGGCGGATCAGCTGGCGGATATTAAGGCGAAAGGGGTGGTGAAAGTCGCCACCTTTGACGCGAACCCGCCGTTTGGCTCGGTGGATGCCAAAACCCATGAACTGGTGGGCTACGACGTTGATTTCGCCAAAGCGCTGGCGAAATCGCTGGGTGTGAAGCTGGAGCTGGTGGCGACCAACCCGGCCAACCGTATTCCGCTGTTGCAGTCTGGCAAAGCGGATCTGATCGTGGCCGATATCACCATCACGCCGGAGCGCGCGCAGGTGATCGATTTCTCCACGCCGTACTTCGTCACCGGTCAGCAGTTCCTGGTGCCAGCGAGCAGCGGCGATAAGCTCGACGATTACAGCAAATCGCGTATTGGCGCGGTGAAAGGCACCACCGGCGAGCAGACGCTGCACCAGCGCTTCCCGCAGGCGCGCGTGCTTTCCTATGATGATATCCCGCTGGCGCTGACCGCGCTGCGCAACGGCAACGTGCAGGCGATTACCCAGGACAGCACCATTCTGGCGGGCCTGCTGGGCGAAGCGCCGGATAAAGCGAAATTCAAAATCCTGCCGGATCTGCTGAGTAAAGAAGAGATCGGCGTGGGCGTGAAAAAAGGGGAGCCGGCGCTGTTGAAGGCGGTGAACGATGAGCTGGTGGCGCTGGAGAAATCCGGCGAGGCAGCCAAAATTTATGATGTCTGGTTTGGTCCTTCCACGAAAGCGCCGCAGCCGCGTTCCTTTACCATAGAAGCAAAATAATATGTTGTCGGCTTTACTCTCTCGTTCCGCGGCGAAGGCCGCGGATTTTTCACATCTGCAGAACGCCAGCGTGGAGTTCCGTCAGGTGGTGAAGGAATACGGCAGTCATCGCGTGCTGAACGGCATCGATTTGACGATTAATCCCGGCGAAGTGGTGGCGATCCTTGGGCCTTCCGGCTCGGGAAAGTCGACGCTGATTCGCCTCATCAACCAGCTTGAAAGCCTGAGCGGCGGCGAGATTCTGGTGGACGGCAAAGCCACCCGCCAGCTCAACGGCCGGGCGCTGCGCCAGCTGCGTAGCCGGATTGGCTTTGTCTTTCAGCAGTTCAATCTCTATGCCCACCTGACGGCGGCGCAAAACATTATGCTGGCGCTGGAGTCGGTTCACGGCTGGACGCGCAGCGATGCGCATCAGCGGGCGCTGGCGCTATTACAGCAGGTGGGGCTGGCGGAAAAAGCGGACGCTATGCCTTCGCAATTGTCGGGCGGGCAGCAGCAGCGGGTGGCGATTGCCCGGGCGCTGGCTTCGTCGCCGCAGATTATTCTGTTTGATGAACCGACCTCGGCGCTGGATCCGGAAATGATTGGCGAAGTGCTGCACGTGATGCAGTCGCTGGCCCACAGCGGTATCACCATGATCGTGGTGACGCACGAAATGCAGTTTGCCCGCGAAATCGCCGACAGAGTGGTGTTTATCGACGGCGGCGACGTGCTGGAAGTGGCGCCGCCAGCGGCGTTTTTCGCCCGGCCACAGCATCCTCGTGCGGTACGTTTTCTACAGAAGGTGCTGGATCCGCTGCATCAGGAGCGGACGGCGTGATGAGCAATTTCGACTGGCACGGGGTGCTCAGCGGGCAGCCTCTGCAATGGATTATTTCGGGCTTTCTCACCACGCTGTGGGTTTCCCTTGCGGGAATTGTGCTGGCAAGCGTACTGGCGACGCTGTTTTTGCTGCTGCGGCTGGCGGGTGGTCGGCTCGGGCAGGGTATTACCGGCTGCTGGGTGTCGCTGTTTCGTAATACGCCGCTGCTGGTACAGCTGCTGTTCTGGTACTTCGCGGCCTGGAACTTTCTGCCGCAGGGGATACGTGATTTTGTTAACGATCCGCATGACTGGTCGATTCTGCCCGGCGAGGTCTGGTGGTTGACGCCGGAATTTCTCTGCTCGGCATGGGGGCTTGGCGTTTTTACCTCGGCGTTTCTGATTGAGGAGGTGGCGGCGGGGTTGCAAAGCGTGCCGAACGGGCAGCGGGAAGCGGCGCTGGCGCAGGGCTTTTCTACCGCCGGGTTGCTGCGCCACATCCTGTTGCCGCAGGGGCTGGCGAATGCCTGGCAGCCGGTGGTCGGCCAGTATCTTAACCTGATGAAGCTCTCGTCGCTGGCCAGCGGTATTGGGTTTGCCGAGCTGACCTATCAGGTGCGGCAGATAGAGAGCTACAACGCGCATGCGCTGGAAGCCTTTGCCGTGGGCACCGTGCTGTACCTGTTTACCGGCGTCGTGCTGGGGCTGCTATTGAGCCGCTTGGGGCCAAAGCCAGTAGGGCAGGCGAAGCGGCGACGTCAGGTTAGGGATGTGCAGGGAGGAATTCAGCATGAACGCTAATCTGGCGGTCATTGTCGATAACCTCGACTATCTGCTGTGGGGGCGACTGGCGGACGGCGAACCGGGCGGCGTCGCGCTGACCCTGATGATGGCGCTGGGGGCGGGCGCATTAGCGCTGCCGGGTGGCGTGTTGCTGGCCTGTGCGGCATGGCGATTCCCCGGCATCACGCGGCGTTTACTGTACCTGTGGGCGGAGATTATTCGCGGTATTCCGCTGATATTCGTTATCTTTTGGCTGTGGTACCTGTTGCCAATGCTGACCGGCAGCGATTTACCCGGCGCGGTCACGGTGACCTTAGCGCTAGCCTGGTTTACCGCGGCGTCGGTGATGCACTCGGTGCTGGCAGGGCTGCAGGCGTTGCCGAAGGGGCAGTATGAAGCGGCACTCACTCAGGGATTTAGCGCCGGACAGAGTCTGCGGTTAATTCTGTTGCCGCAAACGCTGCGCAACGTGCTGCCGTCGCTGGTGGGGATTTTCATCAGCCTGCTGAAGGACACCTCGCTGGCGTTTATCGTCAACGTCCCGGAGCTGACGACCGTAGCCGGGCAGGTGAATAACCGCGTACAAATCTACCCGACGGCCATTTTTGTCTTTATTGGCGTGGTCTACTATCTGCTCTGTTTTGGGCTGGAAAGGGTGGCGAAGCGCTGGCAGCGTCGAGTGACGGTATAAAAAAACAGCCCGGCGTCGCGTGATGCTCAGCCGGGCTGGGATGTTATTTGGTCAGGTCCGAATTAAACGTTCTTACGTTCAATGGTTTGCTCGCCCCAGAACAGTGCATCTTTGTCTGTTTTACGGAAGGCCAGCTCAAGAACGGCATCGCTGCCTTCTTCCCAGATTTTTTCCGCGACTTTTTCGTCATACTTTGCGAGTTCAAAAATCGCTTCGGCAATTTCCGGCGAGGTATTACGCAAGCTCGCCCATTCACCAATATGATGTGCTTTGCCTTCTTGTGTGGGCATCTCTCTTCTCCCTTAATTAGCCTTTGAGTTTAACGGCCAGGCCAGCGACATATTCACCCTGATAACGGGCAATCGACAACTCTTCCTGGCTTGGCTGACGTGAGCCGTCGCCGCCGGCAATGGTTGTAGCGCCATACGGCGTGCCGCCGCGAACCTGCGAGATATCAAACAGTTCTTGCGCCGCATAACCGATCGGTACAATCACCATACCGTGGTGGGCGAGCGTAGTCCAGGTGGAGGTGATGGTTTGTTCCTGACCGCCGCCGGTGCCGGTTGAGCTAAACACGCTGGCCAGTTTGCCGTACAGCGCGCCGGACGCCCACAGGCCGCCGGTCTGATCGAGGAAGGTGCGCATTTGTCCGGCCATATTGCCGAATCGGGTTGGCGTACCAAAAATAATGGCGTCGTAATCGGCTAATTCTTGCGGCGTGGCGACCGGGACGGCCTGCGCTTTGCCGCCCGCTTTGGCGAACGCTTCTGCTTGCATGGTTTCCGGTACGCGCTTGACGACGACATCAACGCCGTCCACTTTATTTGCGCCTTCCGCGACGGCTTTAGCCATCGTCTCAATGTGTCCGTACATGGAATAATAGAGCACCAGAACACTTGCTTTTCCACTCATCTTAACTCTCCTGTGTCAAATTCGTTGGTTACGTAACAAGCTTCCTTAAGCATAGCCCGTGCTGACGGATTCGCTGCATCACGCCAGTAAATTCTCGCTTAAACAACGCGATTGCCTGTTTTTTAAACGAAGGCCGGTTCTGCGGTGCATCAAAACAGTAACTCATTAATAACTATGATAAATAATATTGGCGATTAACTATTTATTTGGTTGATTGTTATCAACAACTTTTGCGCTTCATTCCCGGAGAATATGCGCTGGTGGGTCACACACAACGGTAGGTGCATGAAGAAACAAATAGCGGCGGCTGTCATGATGGGCGCGAGCCTGCTGGCGATTTCGCTGGTATCAGCCCCGGCGATCGCGCAGGACGCGCAGATGGCCACTCAGCAAATTTATCAAGGCTTCGGCGTGACGGTCACCCGGCAGGGCGATAGGGTGACGGTGAACGGCGCGGCGGCAGAGAAGGCGGAATATAACGCCGATGCTGACGTCTATATTCAGGGGCCGTACCGGTTGGTATTTCACAAGCGCACCGGCAAAGTCCGGCTGATGAAAGACGGCAGCTATGTGGGCGTGCTGAAGTAACCTCGCGAGGTGCGGCTGACGCATAATGTCACATTTTTCTGTCGCCGATTTTCCCCCATGATAAGAGTTGATTAGGGGAAAACCCCGGCGTCAGCGGGTAAAACCTGACGGCAGATATGTCAAAATATGACCAGTTGCCGTTTCACATCCCTACGGCGACTATGCTTATCACTACCGCGTTATATCGCGGGTGATTACGCTTTTCATCTACGTAATGCACGATGTCGTTCTCTCAACTGGAGGTCAGTAATGGCAAACCATCGCGGCGGTTCAGGTAACTTCGCTGAAGACCGGGAAAGAGCATCAGAAGCAGGTCGTAAGGGGGGCCAGCATAGCGGCGGGAACTTTAAAAACGATCCCCAGCGCGCCTCAGAAGCGGGCAAAAAAGGCGGGAAAAATAGCCATGGTAGTCATCGCGGCACCTAACGGCGCATGACGTAATGGTTTCTCACCTAACCGCCGGTTTTACCGGCGGTTTCTTTTTCCGGTTGAAGCCGGCCCTCGCTAGCCGCAAAATAGGAGAAAATCACAAGGAGAGGGCGTATGGCTCTGAATGCAGTAAAGAAAAGCGGCAAACGTTCTCAGGCGGTTAGCGCCAAAAAGCAGGCTATTCTCACCGCCGCGCTGAACACCTTTTCCCAGTATGGGATCCACGGCACGCGCCTCGATCAGGTTGCCGAGCTGGCCGGGGTGTCAAAAACCAATCTGCTCTACTATTTCCCGTCAAAAGAAGCGCTGTACGTTGCTGTGATGCAGCAGATCCTCGATATCTGGCTGGCGCCGCTGCGTGCTTTTCGCGAAGATCTGGCGCCGCTGGTTGCCATTAGCGAATACATTCGTCTCAAGCTTGAAGTGTCGCGGGATTATCCGCAGGCGTCGAAGCTGTTCTGTCTGGAGATGCTGCAGGGCGCGCCGTTGGTGATGGATGAACTGACCGGCGATTTAAAAACGCTGGTGGCCGATAAATCGGCGATTATCGCGGCGTGGGTGAAGAGCGGAAAATTGGCGCCCATCGACCCGCATCATCTGATTTTTATGATTTGGGCGACCACCCAGCACTATGCCGATTTTGCCACTCAGGTGGAGGCGGTCACCGGGAAAACGCTGCGCGACGAGGCGTTCTTCCAGCAGACCGTCGAAAACGTCCAGCGGATTATCATCGACGGCATTCGCGTACGCTAGCTGGCCGGCGGCAGCGGGCAGCTCAGGTCGCCCTCTTCACATTGCAGCAGCGAGGCGAGAAAGGCTTCACGTTCGTTGGTTTTATCCGTCAGGCACTGATTGTTGACCATCGGCTGCACGCTGCCGCCGTGGCTGCTGGAGCTGATAAACGCGCAGTCCGCGTCGCGTAGGGCAATCCATGCGCTCTGGGCCTTCTTGAGTAAATCGCGCTGCGCGGGCTCGGCGCGCTTGAGCACGTCCTGCCAGGTTTGATTCAGCTTCTTATCTGCCGCCTGATATTGTTCAGCGCTGCAGCTGTTCAGCTCGGCCTGCGTGTTGGCGCTGTCGCACGCGTCTGCCAGTGCGTAACTGCTGGTGAGCAGCAGGGCGAGAGCCGATAATGCACGTTTCATTCGATAACTCCCCAAAGTATTGCTACAGAGTCCAGGCTCTGGATATAACACGATTTTACCCCGGAATCTCCTCCTACCACCGTGTGTTTTTCTGATTTTGAAAGCCAGCGCAATGTTCGGATAGACGCCTTGGGTGTAGAAGGTTGATCATCCCGCGTTGGGTGCATGTGTAGACTGAAAAAGGGAGAGCGTCAGCGATGACGGGCATGGAAAGTCAGGTTCGGCTGGGGCTGTTTACTCTGGCATGGCCAATATTTGTCGAACAGCTGCTGCGATTAATGCTCGGCTACGTCAGCGTCTTCATGTTAGGGCACTATTCGGATGAAGCTGTCGCCGCCACCGGGGTCGCTAATCAGATCCTCGCCATTTCGGTGATCTTCTACGGTTTTCTCACCGTCGGTGTACAGATCGTGGTGGCGCAGCTATTGGGCGCGAAGCGTTTTCGGCGCGTTGAGCGGGTGATTACCAACGGTTTGGTGGTGGCGTTTCTGATCGGCGTCGCGATGAGCCTGGTGTTTGTGCTGTTTGGCGATGCCTTCCTGCGGATGCTCGGGCTAAGCGATGAGCTGGTGGTGGTTGGTTCGCCGTTTATCCGCATTATCGGCGGTATTTCGGTAATTATCGCGCTGTATTCGTCAATCTTACCTATTCTGCGTACCCACGGCTTTGTGCGTCAGGCGATGCTGGTGCCGATCACCGTCAGCGTGGTAAACGTGGTATTTAACTACCTGTTTCTGTACGGCCAGCTCAGCTTTCTTGGGCTGGGCGTCACCGGCGTTGGGATCGCGGTATGCATTGCCAACGTCATCGGTATGCTGATGTCGGCGTGGATGCTGAAAAAATACATCGGCTACGTGTTTCGCTGGCAGAAGCTGCGGCAGTGCTCGCGCAAAATGCTGGGGGCGATTCTGCGTTTTGGTCTGCCGTCAGCCGGGGAGAACCTCTCCTACGCCGGGTCGCAGCTGGTGGTGACCGCCATTATCGCCTTTCTCGGCACCGAGGCGCTAACCACCAAAGTGTATGCGTCAACCATCAGCCAGTTCGTGGCGCTGTTTGCGATGTCGATAGGCCAGGCTTCGCAGATTATTATTGGCCGCGCGGTGGGGGCGAGGGAAATAGAATCCGCCTACCGGCAGGGCGTTAAAAGCTGGCGGCTGGGGCTGCTGGTGGCTTTTTCTCTCAGCCTGATTATCTTTTTGCTGGCCGAGCCGATCATGCAACTCTTTACGCCTAACCCGCAGGTTATCGCCCTGACCAAAAAGCTGTTTATGTTGTCTATTTTGCTCGAGCTTGGGCGTGCGACCAATATCATCGTGATCAGCAGCCTCAACGCCACCGGCGATGTCCGCTTCCCGTTTATTTGCGGCATTATTGTGATGTGGATTGTCAGCCTGCCGTTCTCATATCTGCTGGGTGTTTATATTGGCATGGGGCTGGTGGGGGTGTGGCTGGCCTACATTATTGATGAAGGGCTGCGGGCGATGCTGATGTATCGTCGCTGGCACAGCCGGGTGTGGACGACGAAGTCAATGTTCTAAGGTGCATAAAAAACCCGGCTTTCGCCGGGTTTGAGGGGTTAACCAATCGTCATCAGGCTGGCGTTACCGCCTGCTGCCGCGGTGTTCACGCTGAGCGAGCGTTCATGATACAGACGCTCCAGCAGCAGGTTGGTTTCTCCGCGCGCGAAGCCCTGTACCGAAACAATCGCGCCATCGCGCGCCGCAATCTGCTCGCACAGTTCGCGCAGCTGGTCGGAGTCGCCGTGGTAGATTGCCGCGTCGAAGAAGCTGTTCATCAGCGTTTCCGGTTTGGCAAAGTGCAGACGTTCAGTGACCGCTTTCGGCAGCGTTTTCGCCAGCTCGCGCTGCAACGGCGCGTCCGGCCACAGCACTTCACTACCCACCGCCATCACCGCCGCCAGTTGGGTCAGCAGATCCGATTCGTTATCCGCGACGCACAGCACGCGCTCGCGCGGCACCAGCGTCCAGGTGTTGCGTTCGCCGGTCGGCCCCGGCAGCACGCGCTGGGTTCCGGCCTGCGCCAGCTCGCCGTACTGCTTGCTCAGCGCCAGCAGTTCCGGGCGATCTGCCATCCATTCCTGCAATGCGAGCAACGGTTTTTCCAGCAGCGTTTTTAACTGACTATCGACAACCTGACCGGCATCCTGACGCGCCAGCGTGGTGGCGAGCGCCGTTTCCGGACGACTTGCCAGCAGGCGGTACAGATACATCGGGCCGCCCGCTTTCGGGCCGGTGCCGGAGAGCCCTTCGCCGCCGAACGGCTGCACGCCGACCACTGCGCCCACCATATTCCGGTTGACGTACAGGTTGCCGACTTTGGCGCTGCCGGTCACCTGGGCGATGGTTTCATCAATACGGGTATGCACGCCCAGCGTCAGGCCATAGCCGGAAGCGTTAATCTGTTCGATCAGCGTATCGAGCTGGTTACGGCTGTAGCGCACGACGTGTAGCACCGGGCCGAAGACCTCTTTTTTCAGCTCGTCGAAGCTTTCCAGCTCGATAAGCGTCGGCGGAATAAAGGTTCCGCTCTGCCATTCGCGGCTGTCTTCAGCGTTCTCACGGGCGGCCTGGAATACCGTACGTCCCTTAGCGCGCATGGCCTGAATGTGCTGCTCGATGCCCGCTTTTGCTTCAGCGTCGATAACCGGCCCAATGTCGGTGGTCAGACGGCCCGGGTTGCCCATCCGGCACTCGGCCATCGCGCCGCGCAGCATGGTCAGGGTGTGGTCCGCGACATCGTCCTGTAAGCACAGAATACGCAGCGCCGAGCAGCGCTGCCCGGCGCTGTCGAACGCCGAGGCGACCACGTCAACCACCACCTGTTCGGTGAGGGCGGAGGAGTCGACGATCATCGCGTTCATCCCGCCCGTTTCGGCGATAAGCGGCGTCGGGCGGCCCTGTGCGTCGAGGCGGGTGGCGATATTGCGTTGCAGCAGGCTGGCCACGTCGGTGGAGCCGGTGAACATCACGCCGCGTACGCGGGCATCGGCGGTCAGCTGCGCGCCGACCGTTTCACCGCGTCCCGGCAGCAGTTGGACGACGCCAGCCGGCACGCCGGCTTCCAGCAGCAGCGCGATACCCTGCGCGGCAATCAGCGGCGTTTGCTCGGCGGGTTTCGCCAGCACGCTGTTACCCGCGGCCAGCGCGGCGGCAACCTGGCCCATAAAGATGGCCAGCGGGAAGTTCCACGGGCTGATGCAGACTACCGGGCCTAACGGACGGTGGGTTTCATTATCAAAATCGTCACGCACCTGACCGGCATAGTAGTGCAGGAAGTCCACGGCCTCGCGCACTTCAGCGATGGCGTTGCTGAAGGTTTTTCCGGCTTCACGCACCAGGATACCCATCAACGGCTGCATCTGATCTTCCATCAGCACGGCGGCGCGTTCCAGAATGGCGGCGCGCTCCTGCGGCGGCGTCGCGAACCAGATTGGCGCGTTGTTGACCGCGCTTTCCAGCGCCTGTTCCACTTCCTGCTCGCTGGCTTCACGTACGTAACCGACAATGTCTTTCGGTTCCGCCGGGTTAATTACCGGCGTCATATCCCCATCGGCAACCGGGTGCTCCAGCATCGGTTTGGCCGTCCACTTGTGCAGCGCACTGTTGAGCAGCGAGGAGGAGAGCGACGCCAGGCGATGTTCGTTGGCGATATCCAGACCGGCCGAGTTAATGCGGCCTTTACCGTAGAGATCGCGCGGTAGCGGGATTTTCGGATGCGGCAGACCGGGTGTACCTTCCTGCAGCGCCATTTTCTCCACGGCCAGCACCGGGTCGGCGACCAGTTCGTCCAGCGGCAGGTTGTGGTCGGCGATGCGGTTAACGAAGGAGGTATTGGCGCCGTTTTCCAGCAGACGGCGGACCAGATAGGCCAGCAGCGTTTCGTGCGTGCCGACCGGCGCGTAAATACGGCACGGACGGTTCAGCTTGCCATCAGCCACTTTACCCACCACCTGTTCGTACAGCGGTTCGCCCATACCGTGCAGGCACTGGAACTCGTACTGACCAGGATAATAGTTATTGCCGGCAAGCTGATAAATCGCCGCCAGAGTGTGGGCGTTATGGGTGGCAAACTGCGGGTAGATCAGGTTCGGTACGCCGAGCAGCTTTTTGGCGCAGGCCAGATAGGAGACGTCGGTGTAAACCTTGCGGGTGTAAACCGGGTAGCCTTCAAGGCCGTCCATCTGCGCGCGTTTGATTTCGCTATCCCAGTAGGCGCCTTTTACCAGACGGATCATCAGGCGGCGACGGCTGCGGGTGGCGAGGTCTATCAGATAATCAATAACGAACGGGCAGCGCTTCTGGTAAGCCTGGATAACGAAGCCAATGCCGTTCCAGCCCGCCAGCTCCGGTTCGAAGCACAGTTTTTCCAGCAGATCGAGGGAGATCTCCAGACGATCGGCCTCTTCGGCGTCGATATTAATGCCGATATCGTACTGACGGGCCAGCAGCGTCAGCGACTTCAGGCGCGGGTAGAGTTCATCCATCACGCGGTCATACTGCGCGCGGCTGTAGCGAGGATGCAGGGCGGAGAGCTTGATGGAAATCCCCGGGCCTTCATAGATGCCGCGACCGTTAGAGGCTTTGCCAATGGCATGAATCGCCTGCTGATAAGAGACCATATAGGCCTGTGCATCGGCGGCGGTCAGCGCGGCTTCGCCGAGCATATCGTAGGAGTAGCGGAAGCCTTTCTCTTCCAGCTTGC
>NZ_CBDKZX010000081.1:0-17330 GCF_965301105.1 Kluyvera sp. | reverse complement strand
AACCCCAGGCCGGCTGTTTGCACGGCAGGCCAAACGGCGACAGGAACGGGTTCAGTGTAACACCGTACGGCACGCCGTACTGGGGCTGGATACCGGCTTCGGTACCGCTACCTTTCGCGTCCTTCGGCTGCTCCATTGGGTTGCCTGGGCCGCGCGGAATCAGTTTAGAGACGAACGGCAGCGCCATCGGGTTGGCAATCGCCACCTGACGGTTCGGATCGACGGAGATACCGCCCCACTCAAACATCCCCAGGTTACCCGGGAACACCAGCGTGCCTTGCTCTGACGGTGGGGTGAAGATGCCTTCATAGCGCAGCTGATGGAACATCACGCGGCACACCAGCTGGTCAAACATGGTGGCGCCCCACATGTCTGCACCGCTCAGGTCTTTCTTCGGACGGAAGCTCAGGTCAGAGAATGGTTGGGTTTTGGTGACGTAGTCGCCTTTCGCCGCGCCCTGCGGGACCGGTTTTTCCGGTGCCGGGACGACCAGCTCGCCGTTACGGCGATCCAGCACGAAGATGTTGCCGGTTTTGGCCGGTGCGTAGATAACCGGTACGTTTTTGCCATCGACGGTGATGTCTGCCAGCGTCGGCTGGGACGGCATATCCATGTCCCACAGATCGTGGTGAACGGTCTGGTAGCTCCAGGCAAGTTTACCGGTGGTGGCGTTCAGCGCCACAATGGAGCTGGCAAAGCGTTCCTGTTCCGGTGTACGGTTGCCGCCCCAGATATCCGGAGTAGTAACGCCCATCGGCAGGTAGACCAGGTCCAGCTTCGCATCGTAGGCCGCGGGTGCCCAGGAGTTCGGCGAGTTGAAGGTATAATGCTGGCCGGGTTGCGGAAGGGCGTTAGGATCTTTCGCGCCCGGGTCAAAGGCCCACAGCAGTTTGCCGCTGTTGACGTCGAAACCGCGAATCACGCCAGACGGCTCACGGGTTGAGAAGTTGTCGGTAACCGCGCCGGCAATCACAATCACTTTATCGGTGATGATCGGCGGTGAAGTCGGTTCATACATCCCTGGCGTGGTAACCGGCATATCGGTTTGCAGGTTCAGAATGCCTTTGTTCGCAAAGGATTCGCACAGCTTACCGGTCTCGGCGTTGAGGGCAAAAATTCGGCCATCGTTCACCGGCAGAATAATACGGCGCGGGCAATCGGACACCACGTCAGGCGAGGCGTTTGCCGCCGTCGCTTCGTGATAAGACACGCCGCGGCAGGTCACGTGCTGGAAGCTCGGGTCGGTGCCTAACTGCGGGTCGAAGTGCCATTTCTCTTTCCCGGTGGCCGCATCCAGCGCGAACAGACGCTGGTGGGCGGTACACAGATAGAGCATGTCGCCAATCTTAATCGGCGTCACTTCATTGGTGATTTCACCCGGATCGTTTGGCTGCTTCAGGTCGCCGGTGCGGAACACCCAGGCTTCCTTCAGGTTATGCACGTTCTCCGCGTTAATTTGCTTCAGCGGCGAGAAGCGCTGGCCTTCCTGGTTACGGCCATAGGCGGGCCAGTCCTGGTCTGCAATCTTTGAGATAGGCTCTGCAGGCGTGGCGTCGGCGCTCAACGTGCCGTTCACTTCTTGCGGGTCATGGAATCCTGCCCACGTGAGAATAGCGGCGCTGATCAACAGTGCCACCACCAGTGCGCCAACGGCACCGCTGGACGGCACGATCAGGCGACGCCAGACGAACGGCAGAATCAGCCACACGCCGAAGATGACCAGCACGTCGCTACGCGGGGTGAGCGCCCAGAAGTCGAAGCCGACTTCCCACACGCCCCAGATCATGGTGGCGACCAGCAGTACCGCATACAGCCACAGCGCCGAACGTTTACCGCGCCACAGCAGCGCGGTAACGCCCAGCATCACCAGACCGGCGAGCGGGTAATACCAGGAGCCGCCAACGGCGACCAGCCAAGCTCCGCCAATCAGAAGATACAAACCACAAAAAGCCGCAAAGAGGGTGGTTAACCTCGCGAGCAGTCGTGGTTGTTGGTTTTTTGTTTCAGCCATAGAAAGGTGTCCGTTTGTTTGTTAATTATTGCTTTCATTTGATTATAGGATTTAACAAGTGTGATCGAAATCACAAAATGAGCTTTATTATCGAATTAGCCGCATTAATCGTTTTGCTGGTATACTTTCTCGCTTGCTGATCAACCTCGCGGCTCTGGGTTAACAGGTTGAGTGATTTACATTTAAAATCATGTGGTTAGTTAAATGAAACATACTGTTGAAGTGATGATCCCGGAAGCGGAGATCAAAGCGCGTATCGCCGAACTGGGTCGTCAGATTAACGAGCGCTATAAAGATAGCGGCAGCGAAATGGTGTTGGTGGGTTTGCTGCGCGGTTCATTCATGTTCATGGCCGATCTGTGCCGTGAAGTGCAGGTACCGCACGAAGTCGATTTTATGACGGCATCCAGCTATGGCAGCGGTATGTCGACCACCCGCGACGTGAAAATCCTTAAAGACCTGGATGAAGACATTCGCGGTAAAGACGTGCTCATCGTTGAAGACATTATCGACTCGGGCAATACCCTGTCGAAAGTGCGCGAGATTCTCGGCCTGCGTGAGCCGAAGTCGCTGGCGATCTGTACGCTGCTGGATAAACCGTCTCGCCGCGAAGTGGACGTGCCGGTTGAGTTTGTCGGCTTCTCCATCCCGGACGAATTCGTGGTCGGTTACGGTATCGACTACGCGCAGCGTTACCGCCATCTGCCGTACGTCGGCAAAGTGGTGCTGTTAGACGAGTAATGTGCGGGTGCCTGATGGCGCTTCGCTTATCAGGCCTACGGCGCAGGCTTGTAGGCCGGGTAAGGCGTTAGCCGCCACCCGGCAATCCCTGCGCTACTTATGATTGATATGCTTTAGCTTGAGGTTGGAAATCCCGTGGCGGTAACGCTGCTCCAGGGTTTCGCGGCTGGTGGCGGTCACATCGAGATCGCGCAGCAGGCCGTCATGAATACCGTAGGCCCAACCGTGAATCATCACTTTCTGGCCGCGCTTCCACGCAGACTGCATGATGGTGGAGTGCCCCAGGTTATACACCTGTTCCATCACGTTCAGCTCACATAACGTATCCAGACGACGTTCCTGCGGCATCTCGCCCAGCAATGAACTATGTTTGAACCAGATATCGCGGATATGCAGCAGCCAGTTGTCGATTAAGCCCAGCTCCGGGTTCTCTACCGCCGCCTGTACCCCGCCGCAACCGTAGTGGCCGCAGATAATTATGTGTTCAACTTCCAGTACATCAACGGCATACTGCACCACGGAAAGGCAGTTGAGGTCAGTGTGGATAACCAGGTTTGCCACGTTACGGTGAACAAACAGTTCGCCAGGCTCAAGACCGGTGAGACGTTCGGCGGGAACGCGGCTGTCGGAACAGCCGATCCATAGAAAGCGCGGTTTTTGCGCTTGCGACAGTTTCTCAAAAAAACCGGGATCCTCTTCTATCAGCATCTTTGACCATAGTGCATTGTTGCTGATGAGTGTATCTATGTCGTTCATGGAAGCGGTAACCCAGTAATTTTCGTTGGGTTAATATAGGGCAAGTCCTGATTTATTAAAACCCAATATCAAGTATCGGAATGTAAGGTAAGCGAAAATCTATGACCATTGCACTGGAATTAGAGCAACTGACGAAGACCTATCCGGGCGGTGTGCAAGCGCTGCGTGGGATCGATCTGAAAGTGGAAGCCGGAGATTTTTACGCGCTGTTGGGGCCGAACGGCGCGGGTAAATCCACCACTATCGGCATCATCAGCTCGCTGGTGAATAAAACCTCCGGGCGTGTCAGCGTCTTTGGCTACGACCTGCAAAAAGACGTGGTCAACGCCAAGCGTCAGCTCGGGCTGGTGCCGCAGGAGTTCAACTTCAACCCGTTTGAAACCGTGCAGCAAATTGTGGTGAATCAGGCTGGTTATTACGGAGTTGAGCGTAAAGAAGCGGTTATTCGCAGCGAAAAATACCTGAAGCAGCTCGATCTGTGGGAAAAACGCAACGAACGCGCGCGAATGCTCTCCGGCGGTATGAAGCGCCGTCTGATGATCGCGCGTGCGCTGATGCATGAGCCGAAGCTGCTGATCCTCGATGAGCCGACCGCGGGCGTGGATATCGAACTGCGTCGTTCCATGTGGGGATTCCTCAAGGATCTCAACGATAAAGGCACCACCATTATTCTCACCACTCACTATCTGGAAGAAGCCGAAATGCTGTGCCGCAATATCGGCATTATTCAGCGCGGCGAGCTGGTGGAAAACACCTCGATGAAGGCGCTGCTTTCCAAGCTGAAATCGGAAACCTTTATTCTCGATCTGGCGCCGAAAAGCCCGCTGCCGAAGCTTGAAGGTTATCAGTACAACCTGGTCGATACCTCAACGCTGGAAGTGGAAGTACTGCGCGAGCAGGGGATTAACAGCGTCTTCAGCCAACTGAGCGCCCAGGGCATTCAGGTGCTGAGTATGCGTAACAAAGCGAACCGTCTGGAAGAGCTGTTTGTTTCGCTGGTTCATGAAAAACAAGGAGATCGCGCATGATGCAGCTTTATTGGGTCGCGCTGAAAAGTATCTGGGCGAAAGAGATCCATCGCTTTATGCGTATCTGGGTGCAGACGCTGGTGCCGCCGGTTATCACCATGACGCTGTACTTTATTATCTTCGGTAACCTGATCGGTTCACGTATTGGTGAAATGCACGGCTTTACCTACATGCAGTTTATCGTGCCGGGCTTGATTATGATGGCGGTTATTACCAACGCCTATGCCAACGTGGCGTCGTCGTTCTTCAGCGCTAAGTTCCAGCGCAATATCGAAGAACTGCTGGTTGCGCCGGTGCCGACGCACGTGATCATCGCCGGTTTTGTCGGCGGTGGGGTCGCTCGTGGTCTGTGTGTGGGCATCCTGGTGACGGCGGTTTCGCTGTTCTTCGTGCCGTTCCAGGTGCACTCCTGGGTCTTTGTGGCTCTGACGTTGATCCTGACGGCGATTCTGTTCTCGCTGGCCGGTTTGCTGAACGCGGTGTTTGCGAAAACTTTTGATGATATCAGCCTGATCCCGACCTTCGTGCTGACGCCGCTGACCTATCTCGGCGGCGTGTTCTACTCGCTGACGCTGCTGCCGCCGTTCTGGCAGGGGCTGTCGCACCTGAACCCGATCGTCTACATGATCAGCGGCTTCCGCTACGGCTTCCTCGGTATTAACGATGTGCCGCTGGCCACCACCTTTGGCGTGCTGGTGGTGTTTATCATCGCCTTCTACATGCTGTGCTGGTATCTCATTCAGCGCGGGCGCGGTCTGCGCAGCTGATTGTGCGTAATTTCCCGGCAGACAGCGTCTGCCGGGAAGTATTCTTTGACAGTCATCACCCCTCTTTATCAATCACTCCGCTAAACTACTTGCCTGCTAAGGAGGCAAGCTATGTTAGGTTGGGTGATTTCCTGCCATGACGATCGCGCACAGGAACTGCTGGATCGTCTGGAAAAAAAGTTCGGGCCGCTACCGCAATGCCGGGCGGTAAATTACTGGCGTGGATTAAGCGCCAATATGCTGAGCCGGATGATGTGTGATGCGCTGCATCAAACCGACTCCGGCGACGGCGTCATTTTTCTGACCGACAATGCCGGGTCCGCGCCTTATCGCGTTGCTTCGCTGATGAGCCATAAGCACAGCGGCTGTGAGGTGATCGCGGGGATTCAGTATTCATTGATTGAGAGAATGGTTTCTCTGAGGGATACGCTCAGCAGTAGCGACTTCCGCAACCGTATTGTTGAGCTGGGAACGCCCGGTGTGACGAGCCTGTGGCACCAACAGCAAAAAAATCCGCCATTTATACTGCTCCATGATTTGTATAAGCCTTAAACATTGGTATTGATCGCACTTTTGTTACAATAGCGAAGTCGGTTCCCGCTTCGGTTATTGCTCATGGCTATACGCTCGGTTGTTTTTCTTCTGCTCTTCCTCGCTGGTGGCGTGAGCGCCGCTTTGCCTGCCCGTTATATGCAAACCACTGAGGACGCGACGGTCTGGGCACGCATTGGCAATAAAACCCAGACGGTCGGTAATCTGCGCGCCGGGCAGATTATTGCCATTGAGCCGGGCGCCGAAGATTACTACACATTTAGCTTTGGCTTCGGGAAAGGATTTATTGACAAAGGCCACCTTGAGCCCGTGCAGGGGCGGCAGCGCGTGGAGGATGGGCTAGGAGATCTGAACAAGCCGCTCAGTAATCAGAATGTGATCACCTGGAAAGATACACCGGTATATAACGCGCCGGATGTGGGGAGCGCGCCGTTCGGTACCCTGGCAGAGAACCTGCGCTATCCGGTGGTCAATAAACTCAAAGATCGGCTGAATCAGACCTGGTACCAGATCCGTATCGGTGAACGCCTGGCCTATATCAGCGCGCTTGATGCGCAGGTTGATAACGGTATTCCGGTCATCACCTATCACCATATTCTGCGCGATGAAGAGAACACCCGCTTTCGTCACACCTCGACCACCACCTCGGTACGCGCCTTTAGTAACCAGATGACCTGGCTGCGCGATATGGGCTATACCACGCTGACGATGTATCAGCTGGATGACTATGTGCATAACCGCGCAAATCTGCCGGGGCGCGCGGTGGTTATTACCTTTGACGATGGTCTGAAGTCGGTGAGCCGCTATGCCTACCCGATACTCAAGCTGTACGGCTTTAAGGCCACCGCGTTTATCATCTCATCGCGCATTAAGCGCCACCCACAGAAGTGGGTGCCGAAGTCGCTACAGTTTATGAGTGTTTCCGAGCTGGAGGAGATTAAGGACGTCTTTGATTTCCAGTCGCACACGCATTTTCTGCATCGTGTCGACGGTTATCGACGGCCCATACTGCTCAGCCGCAGCTACCACAATATTCTGTTTGATTTTGAACGTTCACGCCGGGCTCTGGCACAGTTTAACCCGTACGTGTTGTTCCTTTCATACCCGTTTGGCGGGTATAACGCGACGGCGGTGAAGGCGGCGAAAGATGCCGGTTTTCAGCTGGCGGTGACGACGGTGAAAGGGAAGGTGAAGCCGGGGGATAACCCGATGTTGCTTAAAAGGCTGTATATTCTGCGGACGGATTCGCTGGAGACTATGTCGCGGCTAATCAGTAACCAACCGCAGGGATAAGCTGGCGCCCCGCGTGAGCGGCGCGCCAGAGAGGATCAGGCAACCTGAACAGGAATCGCTTTGGCGGTGCGCTTCATCTCGTTGTCGCCTTCGAAATAGGCCACGTTCGGACGCCAGGTACGCGCTTCTTCGTCGCTCATGGTCACGAAGCTGGCGATGATGACGATGTCGCCGACGTCAGCGTTGTGCGCCGCCGCACCGTTGACGGAGATAATTTTAGAGCCGCGTTCCGCCGCAATGGCATAGGTGGAGAAGCGCTTGCCGTTGTTCACGTTCCAGATATCAATGGCTTCGTTTTCCAGGATACCGGCTGCGTCGAGGAAGTCCTGGTCAATGGCGCAGGAACCTTCGTAGTGCAGGTCTGCATGCGTCACTTTAACGCGGTGAAGTTTGCCCTGCAGCATAGTGCGAATCATAGCGTCTACCTTTAATTCTTAACGGATACAAAGCAGTCTTCTGACTGCCTTGAGAAATTTCGCAGGCAGTATTGCCCGATTTCTGACGGGTGTCCATATGCGATTAAGCCTGCTTACGATTTTGCGTAGGCCGGATGGCGACGTAACGCCTTATCCGGCCTACCTGGCGATTATCACGCCGACGTTACAGCTCTACGCTCTGATTATCAATCAGACGCGCCTGGCCCAGCCACGCCGCCATCAGGATCACCGCGCGTTTGCTGTTCTCGGTGAGATCGAGCAGGGTATCGGCGTCGCGAATCTGAATATCATCGGCGCGGAAGCCTTTCTCGTTCAGTTCCTGCTCGGCGATAGCAATGATCTCTGGCAGCTCACGTTCGCCCGCTTTGAGCTTCTCGGCTACACGACTCATGACTTTGTACAGACCCGGGGCGATTTTACGCTGCTCTGCCGTCAGGTAGCCGTTGCGTGAGCTTAATGCCAGGCCATCTTTAGCACGGATAATCGGCACGCCGACGATCTCGATATCGTAGCCCAGGTCGGCGACCATTTTGCGAATCAGCGCCAGTTGCTGGAAGTCTTTCTCGCCAAAGCAGGCGATGTCAGGCTGGATAAGGTTAAACAGCTTGCTGACGATGGTCGAGACGCCGCGGAAGTGGCCTGGACGACTGGCGCCTTCCAGCATGGTGGAAAGGCCGGGAACGTCAACATAGGTTTGGCCTTCCAGTCCCTGCGGATAGATTTCTTTCTCCGACGGGGCGAAAACAAAATCAACCTTACGCTTGTTTAGCTTCTCGCAGTCTTCCTGTAACGTGCGCGGATAGCGCGCCAGATCTTCCGGGCGGTCAAACTGCATCGGGTTGACGAAGATGCTGACAACAACCACATCCGCGCGCGTTTTCGCTTCTTCAACCAGCGTCATATGGCCGTCGTGCAGGTTGCCCATGGTGGGAACCAGTGCGACACGCTTGCCTTCCTGACGTAGACGACGGATATGCTGGCGCAGCAGCGGCAGGGTTTCAATAATCAACACACCTTGACTCCTTAATGGAAACTGTGTTCTTCGCCCGGATAAACGCCGGACTCCACTTCAGCAATATACTGCCGCACTGCGGCGCGCATGTCGCCCGCCGTGCTAAGGAAATTTTTGGCGAATTTCGGAATATGGCCGCCGGTGATGCCAAACGCGTCGTGCATCACCAGAATTTGTCCATCGGTGACGTTACCCGCGCCAATACCAATCACCGGAATCGACAGCGCTTCGGTGACGCGTTTTGCCAGCTCAACCGGCACGCACTCCAGCACCAGCAGCTGTGCCCCTGCCGCTTCCAGCGCCAGCGCGTCGTCCAGCAGCACCTGGCCTGCGTCGCCGCGCCCCTGTACCTTGTAGCCGCCAAAAATATTGACCGACTGCGGCGTCAGCCCCAGATGGCCGCAGACCGGTACGGCGCGGTCGGTTAGCATTTTCACGGTATCCACCAGCCATGCGCCGCCTTCGATTTTGACCATGTTGGCACCGGCGCGCATCACCGTAGCAGAGTGCTCAAACGCCAGTTCCGGCGTGGCGTAAGCCATAAACGGCAGATCGGACAGCAGCAGGCAGTTCGGCGCGCCACGGCGTACCGCGCGGGTGTGGTAGGCGATGTCTTCAACGGTCACCGGCAGGGTGGAGTCGTGCCCCTGGACGGTCATGCCCAGCGAATCACCGACCAGCATCACGTTGATGCCTTCATCGGCGAACAGTTTGGCAAAGCTATAGTCGTAGGCGGTAATCGTCGCGAAGCGCTTTTTTTCCTGTTTGCATTTCTGCAGCAGGGCGATAGTAGTGGGTTTGCTCATAACCTCTCCGGCCATCATAAAAACAAATAGATTGGCCGCATTGTAGGGGAAGAGGAGGGAGAGTGTTAGCCCTTTATGGGCAAATCCCGGCGGCGAGAGACACCAGGATTTGCCGTTCAAAGGTCAAGGGTAGGTGATAGAAAATACGCCGGTGGCGTAAAATTTGCCGGACAGTATTTTCGCACTGCTGTCGCGTTTTAGCGTTGCGTTGAATTTCAGGCTTTGGGTGGTAGTGACAATAGTCCCCCCGGTACCGCCGATGCCGGATGAAGTATCGGTCTCCTCTTCATAGTCCTGATAAACGGAAGTGTCGTCGTTCGGAATCAGCACCATTTCATCACTGACGCTATTAGCCAGCCCTTTAATTTGCAGCCCCACGCCATCGGCTTTTCCTGATATCAGGGTATTTCCCAATAATGTGGGATCTTTGCCGGTGGTTCCGGCGGTCAGTTTAACGGCGATATTGCGTACCCGACTGCAGCCGCTGAGCTCAATACTAAACGGAACCGGTTTTGCGCCATTGATAATATCGTTTGGGCTGAAAGCTCCCATTGATACTGTTGTTCCGCTAGAGTTATCACCGCCCAGAACAGCTGCCGAACAGGTTGGTAGCGAAATCTTAAAGTTACTGGTCGAAATGGTATAGGTATCATGATAAGAAATAATGCCCGGCCCCGGATTTGGGTTGTAGATGCGGTAGGAATACCCGCCGTTGTTTAACAGCGAAATCGTTTCTGCGCCCTTAGGGTCAAATGTGGCGTCATTATAAAAGGTAATTGTTGCCCCACCGGTAAAACCGCCAATCGGTTTATAACCCATCCCTGTTTTCTGGTCAGCGCAGCCGCTACCACCACTCTTATCGTGTTCAATGAGTGATACGGGGGCTGAATAATCTCCAACGTATAATGGGTTGGGGGTAAAGCTTATATTCCAGGAACCCATATTGGCTATACTGTAGGTGAAATAGAGCCCCTGGATATTTGTCTTCAGTAATTTATGTCCGCCATAGACCAAACCTGAATCCTGAAAATTATTTTCCAGTACAAGATCTGCGCCTGTCGCTCCCTCGTTGGTGGTACAATAAATTGTGCCGTTGTTTGAGCCGCTGTTGGATGAGTTAGTTACCCATGTAGAGACGTTGCTCGGCTGTAACGTGCTGGACTTGTAGAAAATAACCGTTTGGTTTCCGGTGAGTGATATCGTGGTATTGGTAATGCCTTCTCCGGTTGGCCCTTGGCGATCATAGCTACCCGTATGTGCGTTGTTTCCGACAATATAGGTGGCAGGGCCATCGGCAAGAGCATGAGGTATATAGCTCACGACTGAAGATAGAGTCAGAATCAGTGTGCGCTTAATCCATTTCGGCGAGGTGCTGGAAAAAATACTCATCGGCTATCCTTTGAATTATTCATAATAGACAGAAACCAGCACGCTGGATTTGATTTTTCCCCCGGTAACGGAGCGGGAAGCCACCACCTTTTGCATCCGGGCATAAAACGTATATTTTGCGTTGGTGTAATCAGCTTGGGTGACGTTATAAACGCTGCGCGGCGTGCCGTCGGTGTTCAGCACGTTAAAGATATTTTGCTCGTCGTGAGTGGAGAAAATCACCACCCCCACGTTATCTGGCCCGGTTTTGTCTTCGTTAGCAAATATTTGCCCGGAATAGGGGGAGAAACTGCCTGACAGCGGCGCAAACTGGAAAGTGATTTGCGTTGGCGTTTTGCCGCCCACGGAAGCGCAGTTATTCACCTCAATATAGAACGTTCTGCCGCCGGCCAGAAAATCTTCCGGTGTTTCATTGTTGGCAAAATAGTCCTGACTTACGGTACCGAGATCGACCGTGCCATTATTATCGAGACTAATCTGGCAGCTTGGGTTAATGATATTGGCCTTAATCTCCATGCTGGTATCGGCCGCGCAGAGCAACGGTATGGCGCATAACGCCGGAGCAAGCAACGAAAGTAAGCGTTTCATCATGGTGTTACTCATACTCGACGGTAAAAACGGTTTGGGTTGAAAACGCGCCAGGCTGAAGGTCGACGATGCTTTTCCCTGTCTCAAAGACGATACGGGTGCTGAGTGGCCAGGAAACGGTTTGATCATCTATCGCCCCGCTGACATCAACGGTAGATTTGGGTTTGGTATTGCAGTTGAGCTGGGTGCTGCCCGCGCCCGCTGGCGTGGCGGTGGTCCAGACTTCCGCCGCCACGCCGGTGGCGGCGTCGGTGCCGCTCAGGCTATTTTTAAAGCCCGCGCCGTTGCCCGCGGTTCCGCCGCAGCCGCTCTGCCCGCTGAGCGTCACCAGCGCCTGTGATTTTATCAGCCCTTCACAGGCGCTAAAGACGAGTGAAAAGCGCTTTACGTTGGTTTTTTTGACGATTTCCGGCACGTACACGTCGCCAATATCAATCACCGTGGCCGGACGGTTATTGCTATCGTATAGCTGCGTCGTGCAGGTACTGGGGGTTATCGTCGTTTTTACGGTGAGCTGCGTGGTGCCTGCTGCAAGGAGGTGACCGCTCAACGTGAGCAGCAGCGCCAGACACAGTGAGAAAATACGCGGCATCGTGAACGTCCTTGTTATTGATAGGTAAAGGAGAAGGTGGCGTTAGCCTGAAATACCCCCGCAACGGGAGGAGCCGTGGTCAGGCGACGGAATGAAACGGAGAGATCCATTCCGTTGGTTATTTGATCGCTGGTCCATGTGACGCTCTGAGCGCCATTGAGCTTGATGCGTTGGCCGTCGGTACCGCCTTTTGGTTTAATTGCCATCGAGACGTTTTCGGCGTAGCCGCTGATGCTGGTATCGTTATCGATAAAGTAGATGTTTCCGGGGTTAACGTTGCCGCTAATGGTCATCACGATGCTGACGATTTCGTTATTACACTCGGCGGGCATAAGTTTGAAACTGCCTTCCGTATTCGCAGTCTGGTTGATGATATCCAGCACGGTCATTTGAGGAACATTCAGCGTGTAGCCGTCGGCTACGCTGCCGCTTGCCGTCGCGCTTCCCAGCGCTGTTATCGTCATGGCGCAGGTGGTTTCTTCCACCGTGGCGTCAAAGTTGACCGACAGGTTTTGCGCGTGCAGTTCACCGGCCAGAAGGAGCAGCGTGACCAATGAAACCGGGATGTAAGAAGGCGCTCTCATTATCTCCTCCTGAGATTATTCTATTTGACAAACGGCGGCGTTGACGATGGGCATCTGCCCTTTGTCTGCGTCAGTTTGCGGTAGTTGATAATGTGCCTTACAGCTCTGCGGCTGATTTTTCACCGTCCAGCGCACCACTATATCCCCTTCATCCTCCACGCCGCGTACAAACGCCTGACCGCCCTGACCAACGGCGCCCAGCGATATACCCTTGGTATCAAAGATGCTGGCGGCGAAAGGCAGCGGCTGGCCGTCGCTGCGCGTGAGGTTAAAGATTGCCGAACGACGCTGGTCAGTTTCAAAGGTGCTGAAAATCACCGCGCCCTGGCGGGGAACAACGGTGGTACTGGTGCTCTTCATTTCGACATCGTTATCCAGCTCGCTGATGTCCAGCGAGACGGTGTTTTCGCGGTAAGGCGTCAGTGAGCTGAAGACCCCATAGCCAAAGCGGTCGACGGTGTTGCTGCCATAGCCAATTCGTGCCCCTTGCGCTCCTGGCGCGTTCACCACCAGCAGCGTATCGTTTTCGTTGAAGCCGTCGCCGGAGAAGGTTAATCCGCCACGGTGCAAGACGAAGCCGCCATCGGTGCTCAGCGAGTACTGACGGGACTGGTCGTTGCTGGCCGAGGCGGAACCGGAATAGGTGCCCCATGGCGACTCATACGAAGCATAGGTGCCGACGGTGGAGAGGTTCTGATCGCCATTCACCCGGTTGTAGCCCGCGTTCACGCTGTAGTTCCAGCGATTATCTTTGCTGTTGCCGTTCACCGTCGTGTTGTACTGATCGTTGCCTTTCAGATCGCTGTTCACCGAGCTGCTCAGCGAGTTGAAACCGCCGCTGCCCGACTCTTTACCAAACAGTTTGTCGAGAGGGACGTTCAGCGTCAGGTAGATAGCGTCGTCTTCCTCGCCTTCCTCATCGTAAGAACGTTGAATGCCAACGCTGTAGCTTGCCCACTTAAAGCTGTTGCTGTAGCCGAATGAAAAGCTGCTCTGGCTATCATTGGTGACCCAGTAGCGGCTCCATGTCCCGGTCAGGTAAAAGGAACCATAGTCATTTTTACCGTCGCGTAATGACTGGTTCATACTCAAATTGACCTGATCTTTCAGTCGGCTATAGCTATTCATGTTCTGGTATTCATCGTGCGTCATATGCTTCGCGCTATCGATTAGCTCCATCGCATCAGTCAGGCTGAGGTAGTTTTTGGTGGTATAGCGATAAGCCGCGATGTTCAGCGAGGTGTTGGTTGGCGCGAAGAATTTATTCCACGAGATACGGTAACTCTGGCCGGTATAGGTTTTTATATTGGGTATGGTGGTTTGCGAATGCGTCACATCGAGGGAGAAAGCCCCCAGGACGGTGTTCATACCCACGCCAAGCAGACCGGCATAGTAGTCGTTATCGGTGATCTGAAAACCGGTATAGCCGGTAAAGGTGTTATTGAAGCCGTAATAAAAGGTGCCCTGCGCCAGCATTGGCGCTTCGACCAGATCGTCTTGCTGAATTTCACCGAGGCTCATATCCCAACTGCCGACGCCTGGGTGCATCATTTGCACCAGCGAGGAATAGGGCTGGGTAAAGGTTCGTTTAGAGCCGTCGGCTTCTTCAATGGTGACCACCAGATCGGCGCCGTAGCCGCCGGGAGTAAAATCGGTCAGCTCAAACGGCCCCGGTGGGACAGTGGTTTCGTAAATTTTATAGTTGTTTTGCGTGATAGTGACTTTCGCGTTGCTTCTGGCAACGCCATGCACGCTGGGGGAGTAGCTGGCCAGGACTGGCGGCAGCATTAACGTTTCGCTGTATAAGCGAACGCCGCGCACGCTCACTGAGTCGAAGGTATTGCCGGAAGTCCCTTGTTCGCCCACGGCAAATTGCGAACGCAGCGCCGGAATATCATGTTGCACGTAGCTGTGCTGCAGATCGAAAGACCCGCCTTCATCGTTGCGCCAGGAGTAGTTGCCCTGTGAGCGCAGATGCCAGCCCCCGAGGTTGATCCCCGCGTTCAGGCCGGAGTAGAAGCTATCGTCGGAGTCATCGGCATATTCATTGTGCCAGGCGTTGGCGTTATACGAGAACATCGCTGCGTTAACGCCATCTTCCCAGAAGGAGGGGTCGATATAGTTGCTATAGCTCTTCTCTTCCCACGCCTGGGGAACTGAAATATTCAGTAGCTGATCGTTGACGTTATACTCGATTGACGACTGCGGTATCAGTTTGGCCAGGTCCAGGCAGTTTTCTATATCACTGTCGCGCTTTTGCAGAATGCCTTCGTTGCCTTTGTATTCCGGCTGGCGAATATGCAGGCGCATCAGCATGGATGGTGTAATACAGGCTCTGGCGCTGCGTTTATCCCCCATATCAATAAACGTCAGTTGCATATTGCCCGCGGTTTGATTGTTTACACTGACACCCACATCATAGGTGCCGGGAAGCGTCGCGTTACCGTTAGCATAACGATCCAGGTCGATACCGTTTGCGGAAGTGCCCATCAGGAATGTCCGATCGAACTCCAGGTTTTCTTCGGACCGGGCGTAATGGCTGGAGGTCAATATGCAGCAGGCGATAGCCCAGGCAAGCCGGGTTATCTGGCATTTTTTTGATACGCGTGACATAGCTTTCCCACAGTAAAGAAAAAAACCGCAAATGAATTACAGAGAGGCGTTGCCGCTGATATCACCGCCAAAATCGCTGATTGCGTGGTATTCAAGCCTGGCTGGCGACGGCGGCGTGCTCAGTCCTTTGATCGGGAAATCGGCGCTGCTTTTTGGCGCGATCATCGTGGCCGTGACTTCATATTTTTTGCCCGCGCTTTCCAGCGCGATGGAACTGAAAGAGACAAAATAAGGCGTAGGGTTAGTGACATGAACGACAGCGCCCGTCGCGGCTTTTTTGGCCTGCCAGGTGAGCTTCTCTGGCGCTTTTGATGATGTTTCCGCCAGCCCTTCCGGGCGGTAGAACAGCTTAATGCGCGTGCGGAACGCTAACTGCAGCAGGTTCTTACCTTTGGCATCGGCTTCGCTGGGTTTGGGGGGGATTTCCAGCGCGTTAAACCAAAATACGCTTTCCCGGTCTTTGGGCAGCGCAATACTGCCGGTATAGGTAAATTTCACCGTCTGGCCGCGTTTGGCGTCAATGCGCGAAACGGGAGGCGTCACGGTAAAGGGAACCTTGATAGTGCTGGGATCTTCGTTATCTTTACCATTATCCAGCCAGCTTTGTACCAGCAGCGGTCTTTCGCCTTTATTCTCCATACGAATAGAGGCGTCTTTCTGCGATTCTTTATAAATAATTCGGGTGCCGGACAGGACAATATCGGCGCTGGCCTGCGTGCAATAGGCCATGCTCAATACGCAGAGTAAACAGTGGGTAAGATGACGCATCCTGGTCATATGCTCTCCTTAATATTCATGAAAGGAAATAGCCGTAGCCATTTCCTTTTTCAGGCTTATATCACGACTAACAACACGGAATTAGTTGTAGGCAATGGTGTAGGCCGCGTTGGTTTTAACAAAGCCCGCGGTGACCGGCACGACAACCGGTGTTGCTGCTGGATCGGTCTGGGCGACGTACGAAGCGACGAAGCTCCACTGTGCTTTTTTGCTGGTATCAAAGGTTTGGGTGTGGGTATCTTTACCGTCAACGGTCACCATGGTGTAGGTGCCCGTCGTCGGGTTTACTTCGTGGATAGCCACATTCACGCCCTTCGCGGCATCAGTGATACTTTCGTCGTTATTCAGCGTACCCTGGCCGTTGCTGCGGAACTGGGAGGTCATGGTCAGGTTAGCTTTTGTCTGGGTTTCAAAGCCGGCTTTGCTGCAGTCAACGCTGATGGTGAAGGCTTTCGCTTTCGCGCCAACGCTGTTGGCTTTTACCAAACCTGCACTATTCACTTCAGCAACGGAAGCGGTTTCCAGCTGGATCTGGGCATCCTGAGCGCCGTTGTTTACGCTCATTACGCAGGTGTTGTCGCTAACCAGACCGGCGAAGTCAATCTGGCCGCCATCTAATGCAAAAGCAGAAGAGGAAAGCGTTGCCGCAGAAAATGCCAGGGAGATGACAAGTAATTTTTTGTTCACAATTAAACGTCCTTTAAAATAAATCAACGGTGAGTGAAAATAAATTTTTCACCGGGTAAGCATACGTTATTCAATTTCGCTGAGTAAAATAAGCAAGGTGTATGTTTCTCTTCCATGTTATTTGTCACGATTAATTGATATTGCTATGGTGAATAACCGCGATTTCACGGGGCGATAATTGTGCCTGGTAAATAAGGAAATGGTGTAACCATTTCCTTTGTGGATAATTAATAAAAATTAATTGTAGGCAATGGTATATGCCGCGTTGGTTTTAACAAAGCCAGCGGTGACTGGTACGACAACTGGTGTCGCGGCTGGATCGGTCTGGGCGACGTACGAAGCGACGAAGCTCCACTGTGCTTTTTTACTGGTATCAAAGGTTTTGCTGTGGGTATCTTTACCATCAACAGTCACCATGGTGTAGGTGCCCGTCGTCGGGTTTACTTCATGGATAGCCACATTCACGCCCTTGGCGGCATCAGTAATGCTGGAGTCATTGTTCAGCGTACCCTGACCGTTGCTGCGGAACTGGGAGGTCATGGTCAGGTTAGCCGTTGTCTGAGTGTCGAATCCAGCTTTGCTGCAGTCAACGCTGATGGTGAAGGCTTTCGCTTTCGCGCCAACGGTGTTGGCTTTTACCATACCTGCACTATTCACTTCAGCAACGGAAGCGGTTTCCAGCTGGATCTGGGCATCC
>NZ_CBDKZX010000080.1:0-17415 GCF_965301105.1 Kluyvera sp. | reverse complement strand
ATGTTCCTGTTCGAAAACCTGGTCGAGGTCGACGATCGCAGCATCCAGCGCCTGCTGCAGGAAGTGGATTCCGAATCGTTGCTTATCGCACTCAAAGGTTCCGAGCCGCCGCTACGCGAGAAGTTCCTGCGCAATATGTCCCAGCGTGCTGCCGACATTCTGCGCGACGACCTCGCCAACCGTGGCCCGGTACGTCTGTCGCAGGTTGAGAACGAACAGAAAGCCATTCTGCTTATTGTGCGTCGTCTGGCCGAAACCGGCGAGATGGTGATTGGCAGCGGAGACGACACCTATGTCTGATACCACGCCGTGGAAAGTCTGGCAGCCTGACGATCTCTCGCCGCCGGAGGAGGTGGAGTTTACTCCCCTCACCCTCGACGAACCGGACGCCGTGCAGGAAGAAATTTCTGCCGAGCAGTTGCAGCAACAGCAGTTGGCTCAGCTACAGATCCAGGCTCATGAACAGGGCTATCAGGCCGGGCTGCGTGAAGGCCACGCGGCGGGTCAACAACAAGGTTATCAGGAAGGTCTGGCGCAGGGGCTCGAACAGGGCCTGGCACAAGCCAAACAGGATCAGGCCCCTATTCATGCCCGCATGCAGCAGCTGGCGAGCGAATTTCAGCACACCCTGGATACGCTCGACAGCGTGATCGCCTCACGTCTGATGCAGATGGCGCTGGAAGCCGCGCGACAGATTGTCGGCCAGATGCCGGTGGTCGATAACACCGCGCTGATCAAACAGATTCAATCGCTGCTGCAGCAAGAGCCGCTGTTCAGCGGCAAGCCGCAGCTGCGGGTCAGCCCGGAAGATTTACCGCGCGTCGAGGAGATGCTGGGCGCCACGCTGAATCTTCACGGCTGGCGGCTGCGCGGCGACCCAACGCTGCACCCCGGCGGCTGTAAGGTCTCCGCCGATGAGGGCGATCTCGACGCCAGCGTGGCCACGCGCTGGCAGGAACTGTGCCGCCTGGCGGCACCGGGAGCCTGCTAATGACCGTGCGCCTGACCCGCTGGCTGAACACGCTCGACAACTTTGAGGCCCGCATTGCCCAGCTTCCCGCCGTGCGCCGTTACGGCCGCCTGACCCGGGCCACCGGGCTGGTGCTGGAAGCCACCGGGCTGCAGTTGCCGCTTGGCGCAACCTGCATTATTGAGCGTCAACAGGGTACAGAGATGCAGGAAGTGGAAGCCGAAGTGGTCGGCTTCAACGGTCATCGCCTGTTTTTAATGCCGCTTGAAGAAGTTGAAGGCATTTTACCCGGCGCGCGGGTTTATGCCCGTAGCGCCGTCGGCGACGGACTGCAAAGCGGTAAACAGCTTCCGCTCGGCCCGGCGCTGCTTGGCCGCGTGCTCGACGGCAGCGGCAAACCGCTCGACGGCCTGCCCGCGCCGGATACCACGGAAACCGGCGCGCTGATCACGCCGCCGTTCAACCCACTCCAGCGTACGCCGATTGAGCACGTGCTGGATACCGGCGTGCGGCCAATCAATGCCCTGCTCACCGTCGGTCGCGGCCAGCGTATGGGGCTGTTTGCCGGCTCGGGCGTCGGTAAGAGCGTACTGCTCGGCATGATGGCGCGCTATACCCGCGCTGACGTCATCGTCGTCGGTCTTATCGGTGAGCGTGGTCGCGAGGTGAAAGATTTCATCGAGAATATTCTCGGCACCGAAGGCCGCGCACGTTCCGTGGTGATTGCCGCGCCCGCCGACGTTTCTCCTCTGCTGCGTATGCAGGGCGCCGCTTACGCCACCCGCGTGGCGGAAGATTTCCGCGATCGCGGACAGCATGTGCTGTTGATTATGGATTCGCTGACCCGTTACGCGATGGCGCAACGTGAAATTGCCCTGGCAATCGGCGAACCACCGGCCACCAAAGGCTACCCGCCTTCAGTCTTTGCCAAGCTGCCCGCGCTGGTTGAACGCGCCGGGAATGGCATCAGCGGCGGCGGTTCGATCACCGCGTTTTATACCGTGTTAACCGAAGGCGACGATCAGCAAGATCCGATCGCCGACTCCGCCCGCGCCATTCTCGACGGCCATATCGTGCTGTCGCGACGGCTGGCCGAGGCCGGTCATTACCCGGCAATTGATATTGAAGCCTCTATCAGCCGTGCCATGACCGCGCTGATTAGCGAGCAACACTACGCGCGAGTGCGCAATTTTAAACAGCTGCTTTCCAGTTTTCAGCGTAACCGCGACCTGATTAGCGTCGGCGCGTACGCCAAAGGCAGCGATCCGATGCTGGACAAAGCCATCACGCTCTGGCCGCACCTGGAAGCATTTTTACAGCAAGGCATTCTTGAAAAAGCAGACTGGGAATCATCAATCCAGGCGCTGGAATTGATTTTCCCAACGTCATAGTGAAGCAAGAGGATCACCAATATGGCGCAGCACGGTGCATTAGCAACGCTTAAAGAACTGGCAGAAACCGATGTCGACAACGCCGCCCTGGTGTTGGGCGAGATGCGACGCGGCTGCCAGCAGGCGGAAGAACAACTCAAAATGTTGATGGACTATCAGCTTGAATACCAGAACAGCCTGAATAACGACATGACGCAGGGGATCGCGAGCCTGCGCTGGCAAAACTACCAGCAGTTTATTCAGACACTGGAAAAAGCCATTGACCAGCATCGTCAGCAGCTTATTCAGTGGAACAACAAAGTCGAACAGGCGCTGAACTTCTGGCGCGAGAAAAAACAGCGCTTGCAGGCATGGCAAACGCTACAGGACCGGCAGGCCTCTGCGGAGCTGCTGGCGGAAAACCGTCTGGATCAGAAAAAGATGGATGAATTTGCCCAACGAGCAACCATGAGGAAACCAGAATGATCACTCTGCCTAACCTGGCCATCAGCGATGCAAGCCTCGCAGGGGCCGATACCGCAGCCAAAACCGCAGGCGGCGCCGAGGATTTTCTGGCTCTGCTGGCGGGTGCATTAACGCAAGCCGGCGATGCAACAAACGCGGGCAAAATCGCCCAACTATCCGGCGAGGACGCGGCGGCGCTGCGCGATGTCAAAGCGAAAGGTCAATCCATCACCGAATGGCTGGTACAGCAGGAAGCGACACGCGCCACCGCTGAGATTGGTGAAGCGACGGATATCAGCGAACAAAGCGATGCGCAGACGCTGCTCAGTTCGCTGGCGGCACACCTTAAAGGCGAAATAGCGTCAGGTAAGGATAAGCTCAGCGATAAAGAGAGCGACGAGGACAAACTCAGCGACGACGAACAGGGCAGCCTGAATGCGTTGATGGCCATGCTGCCCACGCCGCCGCAAGCCCCGCAGACGGCGGTGAACTCGACCGCCAGCGCCACCAGCGATACGCTGAACGCGTTAAACGCGCCACTCAAACGTGACTCAGCAAAAGCCGACGGTTTTATCGATGTGAAAAGCGCTCCGGCCTCGCAACCGCAAACCGATGCCCGTGCGCTATCCACCGACGCCGCCTTTGTGATCCCGGCGCAGAAAGCAGAAGCGGAAAGCACGCCAAGCCCAACCGCGCCAACGGCGACGGTGTCGCCGATTTCGCCACAGAGCAGCAGTTCACTGGCCGCCCCGATGGCCGCCAGCGCCAACGTCCATGCCCAGCTTGGTACTCCGGACTGGCAGCAGAACGTCAGCCAGCACATCACGCTGTTTACCCGTCAGGGCCAGCAAACCGCCGAACTGCGCCTGCACCCCGAGTCGTTAGGCCAGGTACACATTACGCTGAAGGTGGAAGATAACCTCGCGCAGATCCAAATGGCCTCGCCGCACAGCCACGTACGCGCGGCGTTGGAAGCCGCTCTGCCGGTGCTGCGCAGCCAACTGGAAGATAACGGAATCCAACTGGGCCAGAGCAATATCAGCAGCGATGGCTTTGCGGGCCAGCAACAGCAGCCCTCTTCCCAGCAATCGTTCGCCTCGCGCGCTGACGCCAACGCCAGCGATGCTCAGGACGACGCTGAGATGCTGGCCGTCCCTGCCGCCCTGCACGCCGCCTCTCGCGGCGATAACGCGGTAGATATCTTCGCTTAAACGCCAGAGGTAACACGATTATTCCCGTCTTTTCCACGCTTTGACCGGCGCGGGAGGCGGGATAATCATTGGATAAGCAGTAGTAAAAAGGAAGACCGCATCAGATGACTGACACCGCTATCAATAAAAAGAGCAAACGCTCGCTCTGGATCCCACTTTTGGTGCTGGTAACGCTCGCCGCCTGCGCCACAGCAGGTTACAGCTACTGGCGCATTGAGCATCAGAGCGCCCCGGCCGCGCCAAAAGAAGCGCCGCCGCCGGCCGCACCGGTCTTTTTCCCGCTGGATACCTTCACCGTCAACCTGGGCGATGCCGATCGCGTGCTGTACGTGGGCATCACGCTGCGCATGAAGTCCGAAGCTGACCGCGCCCGTCTGAACGACTATCTGCCGGAAGTGCGCAGCCGCATGCTGCTGCTGCTGTCGCGTCAGGATGCGACTAAACTGGCAACAGACGAAGGCAAAAAACAGCTCGCAAACGATATTAAAGAGACGCTGAGCGCGCCGTTAATTGCCGGTCAGCCGAAACAGAACGTTACCGACGTTCTGTACACTGCCTTTATTCTGCGGTAGAGCCATGGGCGACAGTATTCTTTCTCAGGCCGAAATCGATGCGCTGTTAAACGGCGACAGCGACAAATCAAGTGAACCGCTGGCGGGCGCGACGGGCGAAGATGACATTCGCCCCTACGACCCCAATACCCAGCGCCGCGTGGTCCGTGAGCGACTGCAGGCGCTGGAGATTATTAACGAGCGTTTCGCCCGCCACTTCCGTATGGGGTTATTCAACCTGCTGCGTCGTAGTCCGGACATTACCGTGGGGGCGATCCGCATTCAGCCCTACCACGAGTTTGCCCGTAACCTGCCGGTGCCGACCAACCTCAACCTGATTCACCTTAAGCCGCTGCGCGGTACCGGCCTGGTGGTGTTCTCGCCAAGCCTGGTGTTTATCGCGGTGGACAACCTGTTCGGCGGCGACGGTCGCTTCCCGACCAAGGTTGAGGGACGTGAATTCACCCATACCGAGCAGCGGGTGATTAACCGCATGCTCAAGCTGGCGCTGGAAGGCTATAGCGATGCCTGGAAAGCGATTAACCCGCTGGAGGTGGAGTACGTCCGTTCGGAGATGCAGGTGAAGTTCACCAACATTACCACCTCACCGAACGATATCGTGGTGAACACGCCATTCCACGTGGAAATCGGCAACCTGACCGGTGAATTTAACATTTGTCTGCCGTTCAGCATGATTGAACCGCTGCGCGAACTGCTGGTCAACCCGCCGCTGGAAAACTCACGTCACGAGGACCAAAACTGGCGCGAGAACCTGGTACGCCAGGTGCAGCATTCCGAGCTGGAACTGGTGGCGAATTTCGCCGATATCTCGCTGCGTTTGTCACAAATACTCAAACTTAAACCCGGTGACGTTCTGCCGATTGACAAGCCAGACCGCATTATTGCTCACGTCGACGGCGTACCGGTGTTAACCAGCCAGTACGGCACCGTGAACGGCCAGTATGCGCTGCGCGTAGAACATTTGATCAACCCGATTTTGAATTCGCTGAACGAGGAACAGCCCAAATGAGTGATATGAATACTCCACCCGATGACAACAGCGGATCCGTGGACGATCTGTGGGCTGAAGCGCTGAACGAGCAAAAATCCACCTCCGGTAAAAGCGCCGCCGACGCGGTCTTCCAACAGTTGGGCGGCGGTGATGTCAGCGGTACGTTGCAGGATATCGACCTGATTATGGATATCCCGGTCAAGCTGACCGTGGAGTTAGGCCGCACGCGCATGACCATCAAAGAGCTGCTGCGTCTGACGCAAGGTTCGGTGGTGGCGCTGGACGGTCTGGCCGGTGAACCGCTGGATATTCTGATTAACGGCTATTTGATAGCGCAAGGTGAAGTGGTGGTGGTTGCCGATAAATACGGCGTTCGCATTACCGACATCATCACGCCGTCAGAGCGCATGCGCCGTCTGAGCCGCTGATATGAGCGCAACCCACTCCGCGCCTGTAGTAACACCATCGCACGCTGCGCCGGCGAGCCACACCACCACGCCGGTGACGGTGGCGCACGCCAATGAACCGACGACTTCACCGCTGATTCAGGTGAGCGGCGCACTACTGGGCATTATCGTGCTGATTCTGGCCGCCGCGTGGGTCATTAAACGCGTTCTGCCCGGTACGGTGCAGGGCCGAAGCAGCAGCGGCCTGAAGGTGAGCGCCAGCGCATCGTTAGGGGCGCGTGAGCGGGTGGTGATTGTGAACGTCGAGGATGCGCGGCTGGTGCTGGGCGTCACCGCCCAGCAGGTAACGCTGCTGCATACCCTGCCGCCAGCGCCGCCGGAAAACCCGCCGCCGCAGGCTAACGCGCCGGAATTTGCTTCACTGATGAAAAACATGCTTAAGCGTCCCGGGAGATCCTGATGCGCCGTATTTATTCCCTCGCGCTGGGCGGGCTGCTATTGCTCTCGCCTTCCGCCTTTGCTCAGCTTCCGGGTTTAATCAGCCAGCCGCTGGCCAACGGCGGGCAGAGCTGGTCGTTGCCGATCCAAACGCTGGTGTTTATCACCTCGCTGACCTTTATCCCGGCGATTTTGCTCATGATGACCAGCTTTACGCGCATCATCATCGTCTTCGGCCTGCTCCGCAGCGCGCTGGGTACGCCGTCCGCGCCGCCTAACCAGGTGCTGCTGGGGCTGGCGCTGTTTCTCACCTTTTTTATTATGTCGCCGGTGATTGATAAAGTTTATACCGACGCGTATCAGCCGTTTAGCGAAGATAAAATCACCATGCAGGAGGCGTTAGATAAAGGCGCGCAACCGCTGCGTGAATTTATGCTGCGCCAGACACGCGAAGCCGACCTGGCGCTGTTTGCCCGGCTGGCCAACAGCGCACCGATTCAAGGCCCGGAAGCCGTGCCGATGCGTATTCTGCTGCCCGCCTACGTCACCAGCGAGCTAAAAACCGCTTTCCAGATTGGCTTCACTATTTTTATACCGTTTCTGATTATCGACCTGGTCATTGCCAGTGTGCTGATGGCGCTGGGGATGATGATGGTACCGCCCGCGACCATTGCCCTGCCCTTCAAGCTGATGCTGTTTGTGTTGGTCGATGGCTGGCAGTTATTGGTCGGTTCGTTGGCGCAGAGTTTTTACAGTTAAGGAGTACCCATGACCCCTGAATCCGTCATGATGATGGGCACCGAGGCGATGAAAGTGGCGCTGGCTCTGGCGGCGCCGCTGCTTTTGGTCTCGCTGGTCACCGGTCTGATTATCAGTATTCTGCAAGCGGCCACGCAGATTAACGAAATGACGCTGTCGTTTATCCCCAAAATTATCGCCGTGTTTATCGCGATCATCGTCGCCGGGCCGTGGATGCTGAATCTGCTGCTTGACTACGTACGCACGTTGTTCAGCAACCTGCCCTACATCATCGGTTAAGCATTATGCTTCACATGACCAGCGACCAGTGGGTTTCATGGCTCGGGCTCTACTTCTGGCCGTTGCTGCGCGTGCTGGCGCTGATCACCACCGCGCCGATACTCAGTGAACGCTCTGTGCCTAAACGGGTGAAAGTCGGTTTGGGGATTATTATCACCTTCGTCATTGCCCCTTCGCTGCCGCCGGTCGATGTGCCGATTTTTTCCGCCAATGCGCTCTGGCTGGCGTTACAACAAATTCTCATCGGCATCGCGCTGGGCTTTACGATGCAGTTTGCCTTTGCCGCCGTACGAACCTGCGGCGAGATTGTGGGCCTGCAAATGGGTCTCTCGTTCGCGACCTTTGTCGATCCGGGCAGCAATCTCAACATGCCGGTACTGGCGCGCATTCTCGATATGCTGGCCATGCTGCTGTTCCTGGTCTTCAACGGCCATCTGTGGCTGATTTCACTGCTGGTCGACACCTTCCACACGTTGCCTATCGGCGGTGAGCCCATTAACAGCAATGCGTTTCTCGCGCTCGCCCGGGCGGGCGGCATGATTTTCCTCAACGGTCTCATGCTTGCGCTGCCGATCATTACCCTACTGCTGACCGTTAACCTGGCGCTCGGGATGCTAAACCGCATGACCCCGCAGCTGTCGGTGTTTGTTATCGGCTTCCCCATCACCCTGACCGTCGGCATTATGCTGATGGCGGCGTTAATGCCATTAGTGGCCCCCTTCTGTGAACACTTATTTAGCGAAATATTTGATCTATTAGCTGATATTATCAGTGAGTTACCACGTATAAATTCTCCATAGTACCCTCCAGGTTATTATGAGGAAATTCCTAAAGTAAATTTGCAAAAACATCTACCAGCATATCGCTGGCGCGGGTTATTTGTTTTTACGTCTTTCACATAACCTAACATTTACTTTACTTTGAGATGATTCCTGGCAAATTATACGTAACTTTACGGGATAGTTGATGCCGCCTGATCGTCTTCATTCTCAATTTTTTATTTTCATTAGGTTCGCTGCGACGATGAAGTTCGAGGGTAATGGGTTAATTATCGTTACGCATTGAGTGAGGGTATGCCATGTCAACGATTATTATGGATCTATGCAGTTATACGC
Organism: Kluyvera sp.; assembly: GCF_965301105.1. Classification (NCBI taxonomy): domain Bacteria; kingdom Pseudomonadati; phylum Pseudomonadota; class Gammaproteobacteria; order Enterobacterales; family Enterobacteriaceae; genus Kluyvera; species Kluyvera sp. The sequence continues at coordinate 8,838 of NZ_CBDKZX010000080.1, read as the reverse complement.
GGCTAGGGTTAACCGGATACCTGGCCAGTCGTGGAGTGAAGAAACGAGATATTGACAATGTTGAGAGCGTAGAAGCACTTACAGAAGTTTGCGCGACTCGTCATCCATCTGTCGTGTTCATTAATGAGGACTGCTTCATCCACGATGTGCAGAGTAGCTTGCATATCAAGCAGATCATTAATCAACATCCCAGGACTTTGTTCATTGTTTTTATGGCTATTGCCAATATTCATTTTGACGAATACCTGATGGTGCGGAGTAATCTGCTAATAAGTTCCAAATCGATAAAACCGGAAACCCTGGATAGCATTCTGGGGAATTATCTGAAAAAAGAAAAATCAGACGTAAAGCAAACTAATATGTCTACTCTGTCATTAAGCAGGACAGAATCAAGCATGCTGAAAATGTGGATGTCGGGACAGGGAACGATTCAGATTTCCGATCAGATGAATATTAAAGCAAAAACCGTATCGTCACATAAGGGTAATATTAAGAAGAAAATAAAAACGCATAACAAACAGGTTATTTATCATGTTGTGCGCCTGGCGGAAAATGTCACCTCGGGCATTTTCGTCAATATGCGCTAGGATATCCAGGCAGGGAAACTGGCGGTAGGGCTACCGCCAGATGATCGATTACGATTCGCTTTTCTCAACAAAAATTCCATCAGGATGGCCCACTTCGTTGAAAAACCAGATCCCCAGCGGATAGTCTTCCAGCGCGACCAGATACATCGTCCCTTCATTGAACTGTTCAATGGCCAGCACCACTCCGGAGCGACGCGGCCCCCCATCGGTTTTGACCGTCACACGATCGTTAACTTGCATAAACGCCTCTCCTGATTGGTTTTTCCCAGTGTAGAACAAAATTGTCATGCTGACAGCGGCCTTGACAACCAACTGGCTAAATATCCACCAACAACAAAAATTGAGCAAAAAGTGAGCAACATTATACGACGCATGTATAATTATACAGGGCGCGGTAAAAAGGGTATCTGTGATGAAATCAGCGATCGATCCTCGTGACATCAACGTTGATGCGCTACTGGCAGCTATCAACGAAATCAGCGAAAGCGAAATCCACCGTTCGTCGAACGATCCACACCACGTGAGCGTCGACGGTCGTGAATACCATACCTGGCGAGAACTGGCGGAAGCTTTCGAGCTGGATGTTCACGACTTCAGCGTGACAGAAGTGACGCGTTGAAGGCAAAAAAATCCCGACACGTCTGCGTCGGGATCAACCTTGCCGAAGCAAGAAGCATTGAAATATTCGTTACATCAGGAAACCTGACGTGGTGAAACATTATCGTTGTTTATGTTGAATGACAAGAATTATTCACCTAATAAATATATATGACCTCTCCGTCACGCATTGTTTCTTCTTTTAAGAACATCGATATAAATCAATCAGATGGCAACTTCCTCTAACCGGAATCATTGATAATGTTTTGGGATTATTCTGATTACAATACTTATCCATAAGCTAAATTTATGATTTTCGCTGCTATGGTCTACGTAATCAGCCTTCCGCACACACCCGATTACGCCCGCCCTGTTTAGCCTGATACAGCCGACCGTCAGCGATCGACTGAAGGTGCTGGAAATCATAGCGCTGTAACTCTTCGCTACTGCACACTCCCAACGAAGCGCTCACCCGCAGCGTCTGATTGCGGCTGATGAGAATTTCACGGCTATAGATGCTCTCACGAATGCGTTCAGCGATAACCACCGCCTGTTCCAGCGATGTTTCCGGCAGCACGATACAGAACTCTTCGCCGCCGACGCGTCCGGCAATATCCGATTTGCGAATTTTATTGATAATCACCCGGCCAATATGGGTAAGCACCCGATCTCCGGCCTGATGACCATATTGATCGTTGATACGCTTGAAGTGGTCCAGATCCAGCTGAATCACCGACATCGGTGCCCCTCGCTGCTGGCTGACGGCAAGCGCTTTACCCGCTCGCTCAAACAGCGCGGCACGGTTATACAGCCGGGTCAACATATCGTGCCAGGCGCGCCATTCCAGCGAATCCTGCAGCGACGACATATTGCGTACCATGCGGCGGATGACGGCCCAGGAGATAAGCAGCATGGAGGTAAACAGTATCCACAAAAGGGTTAGCGCGATACTGATGCTGCCAAAGTCACCGCGGATCCCTTCTTCCAGGCTGTGAATGCGCAACAACACGCCGTCGAAATTGCGCAGTTTTTCCCAGCTGATGTAGCGGGAAAGCTGGCGCACGCTCCCCTCGTTATCGTGCTCGTAGGCATATGCCAGCTGCGCCTGAATCTCTTGCGAAAGCTGCGTGCGTTTTTGCGGCTCCTCTTCGGATGAAGCAATCAGATTCATTCGGCGATCGTAGAGCTGATATTCCCCCTCTTCCTCCCCTTCGACAGACTGCATCAGGAACTGGGTCATTTCGTTAACCGACAGCTGAATGGCCAACACGCCAAACCAGTAGTGATCGTAATCGAGCGGTACAGAGGCGGTGACCATCTGGGCTACCGGCACTTTATCGCGGTTGAAGCTGGTGTGCCATTTCACACCGCGCCCCGGGTTATCTCGCTGTGACTGCTGGATAAACCACGGGCTGGTCGCCAGGCTGTAATAGTATTCGGTGATGCCATTGCCCTGATTTTGTTCGGTGCTGAGGTAGAACCCGGCGCGCGAAACGTACAGCATATGGGTTTCAAAACGGGAAAGATGCTGACGCGTAATGGCAGAGAGGCGAAGCAAATAGCCCAGTTCAATGGCGGCCATAAACTCGTTGCCCAGCAGCGAGTTATCACGCGACAGGAGATTGGTATGTTTGACGAAGTTATCCGAGACGCCGTTCAGCGGCAACGTACGGTTGTTGTTTAGCGAGATCCGCCAGTCGGCGAACGCACGCTTGCGCTCAAACTCCTGCTCAGCGGTGCGCAACACTTCAAAGGCCAGAGGCACCTGAAGCGCGGACTCCATACCGTTGCGAAAAAACAGCAAGCGGTCAGTGTTGAACTGCAGCTGCGCGTCCATGTCGTTGGCGACGTTTTTCAGGTTATTGCGCTGGCTGGAGATATACGCATCCTCCAGCACGATGGTTTCGCGCCAGGTCAGCAACGTGGAGAAGAACAGCACCACCAGAAAGCAGATATTCACCACTCGTTCGGGGCTAACCCGACGCGTGAGCCGCGCCCACCATCCTGACGAAGCCGCCGTGGTGACGGTCAAGGGACGCACATTGGCCTCCTGATACTCACAGAACCATCCCACATCCCACTACTGCGTTGCTGAAAATTCATGCTGCTCCATTACACTGCTCTACGACAAAGAGCCCGATAAGATCGGGTCTAAAACGCCCGGCAAATGCCGGGCGTAAACACGGTTATGATGCCTGTTCTTGCTGATGGATGGCGCCGGGAATCAGCTCATCTTCACGGAATGCTTCCCGTTTGACGCCGAAACCATCATACCAACGACACTCCACCATACCGCTGGCATAACCGGTTACCACCATCCGCGGCCCACCGTTTTTGGGCCGGACTTCATCACTGACCAAAAAGACCATTATTGCCTCCGGTATCAGGGTGAAACAGTTTTACATTAGCCTGGTCACGCCCTCTTTGCGTAGCGGAATTGGATTATTTATGCCGACTTTTTACGCAAACGGGCAATGAGATTCACCGCGGCCAACACCACGGCGCCAATGATAAATCCCAGTACCAGATTTGCCAGCGTTGGCAACGCCATGGCCAACCACGCCGACTGCTGCTGGGCAAAACCTTCAATGGCATGGTGCAATGGCGCTACGCCGTGAACCACAATGCCGCCGCCCACCAGAAACATCGCCAGCGTTCCCACCACCGAGAGCGTTTTCATCAGCCACGGCGCTACCACCAGCAGGCCTTTGCCCAGCCCTTGCGCCAGCACGCTGCGCTTCTCGGCCAGCCAGTAACCCATATCATCCAGCTTGACGATCACCCCGACAATGCCGTAGACGCCCACGGTCACCAACAGCGCGATGCCGGATAGAATCAGTACCTGATTGAGCAACGGCGCTTGCGCCACAATGCCCAACGTAATTGCCACAATTTCCGCCGACAGAATAAAGTCGGTACGAATCGCCCCTTTGACTTTATCGCGCTCATAGATAGCCGGATCCTGCTGCGCAATCGTCTCCAGACGCTTCTGACGGGCAGCTTCATCGCCCTTGTGCTTACGCGCATGCAGGCTATGCAGCACCTTCTCCACGCCTTCAAAGCACAGATAGGCCCCGCCGATCATCAGCAACGGCGTCACCGCCCAGGGGATAAAGGCGCTGATCAGCAGCGCCAGCGGTACCAGAATCACCTTATTGAGCAGCGACCCCTTGGCCACGCTCCACACCACTGGCAATTCGCGGTTAGCGCGCACGCCTGACACCTGCTGGGCATTCAGCGATAAATCATCGCCCAGCACACCGGCGGTTTTTTTCGCCGCCAGTTTGCCCATCATCGAGATATCGTCGAGTAAAGTCGCGATATCATCTAATAAGGTTAATAAACTACTTCCCGCCACAAGCGACATCCTTCCTTTTTGTTATTGAGAGTAAAGTATGAAGCAAAATAGCGCGGGGTGTAAGAGATACATATTTATAACATAAAAATAACATCAACCCCTTAATTAAAGCACTCGCCAGCGAACTCGTTTTCGCGTTTACTATCAGCCTGCTTGCTATTTTGCCGTGAGGAAGTATGCGTATTAAACAACTGTTACCCCTGGTTGGCGCGCTGTTCGCGCTGTATATCATCTGGGGGTCGACCTATTTTGCCATCAGCATTGGCGTTGCCAGCTGGCCCCCGCTGATGATGGCGGGCGTGCGCTTCCTGTCGGCGGGCGTGGTGCTGATGATGTATCTGCTGGCGACCGGACATCGGCTGCCGCCGCGTGGGCCGCTGCTCAACGCGGCGCTGATTGGCGTACTGCTGCTGGCCGTGGGGAACGGCATGGTGACGGTGGCGGAACATCAGCATGTGCCTTCGGGGATTGCCGCCGTCATGGTGGCGACCGTACCGCTGTTCACCTTGTGCTTTAGCCGCTTTTTCGGCATCGCCACCCGTAAGCTGGAATGGCTGGGGATCGCCATCGGTCTGGCGGGCATCGTGCTGTTAAACAGCGGCGGCAACCTTAGCGGCAACCCGTGGGGAGCGCTGCTGATTCTGATTGGTTCGCTGAGCTGGGCGTTTGGTTCGGTGTATGGATCACGTATCACGCTGCCAACCGGCATGATGGCCGGGGCAATTGAAATGCTGGCCGCCGGTATTGTGTTGATGCTGGCCTCGCTGCTCAGCGGTGAACGCTTGACGACGTTACCGGATCTGCACGGTTTTCTGGCGGTAGGTTACCTGGCGATTTTCGGTTCTATCATCGCCATTAATGCCTATATGTATCTGATTCGTAATGTTACCCCCGCCGTGGCCACCAGCTACGCTTACGTCAACCCGGTGGTCGCCGTGCTGTTGGGCACCGGTTTTAATGGCGAGCATCTCTCTGCGACTGAGTGGCTGGCGCTGGCGATTATCATTGCGGCGGTTGTCCTGGTGACCTTAGGCAAATACCTGTTCCCGGCGAAAGCGTCGGCTACTCCCTGCCCGACGAAGAAAGCAGGTTTAGATTCGTGATCCCCTGAATCCCGATCTGCGCGCTGCCTTCGCCGCCGCAGATCCACTCCTCCAGCCGTTCGCTCAGCGCGCTATCGCTTAGCTTCTGTCGTCCGCGTAGCGCGCACTCCCATACCACCAGCACTCGCCAGCCCTGTTCGACCAGCAGGCCGATATCCCGTCGATCGCGAGCGGCATTAGCGCCAATTTTCGCCAGCCAGAACTCGGTTCGCGTGGCGGGCACATTAAACAAATAGCAATCGTGTTGATGCCAGAAACAGCCGTGGGTAAAAATGACGCAACGATAGTCGTCGAGCGTAAAATCTGGCCGCCCCGGCAAACGCGTGTCCTGAGCCCGCCAGCGCAGGCCCAACTGCTCGAGCAAGGACGCCATCCTTTTTTCAATGGCGGTATTCTGCGTACCGATAGCACGCATATTTTTGCTGCGAGTGGCCTTATCGTGAACGTCCGCCATTCTTCTTCTCCGCATCCCGCTTTTGTACCGCTTGCAGGATACGCGACTCCAGCAGCCTGGCCACGGCGGCAAATACCGGCACGATCACCGAGTTACCAAACTGGCGATAGGCCTGGGTATCCGAGACCGGAATGCGAAAGCGGTAGCCCTGCGGCGATTCAAAGCCCATCAACCGCGCGCACTCGCGCGGCGTCAGGCGACGCGGTCGACGTAACTGATTCTGTGGATCGTCAAAATTTTTTTCGCCCAGCGCGCGATCCCAGCCGCGATCGATGAGGATCTCCGCGCCGTCTTTGTAATAGCGTGCCGACAACGTACGCGCCACGCTGCTGGCTCGCGTTGGGTCAACCAGGCCATAACCGAATCCGTTGCCCTTTTCCTGATGCTTACGCGCATAGCGATAGAGGTACTTCCACAGCACTGGCGTCAGGATAAATTTGGCATCGACATTCGGCTCTAACAGCTCGCCAAACGTCGGACGACGCGCAGGGTAAAGCGCGGGAATATCGCGCAGGGTGAAGCCCTGATGCAGGCCTAAATCCCGGCGGAAGCCAACCAGCACAATACGTTCGCGGTGCTGCGGCAAGAAGTGCTGACCATCGATAATCTTCGGATCATCGGCCCCCATATCCGCAGCATCGGCAACTTCATAGCCCAGCTCGTCCAGGGTTTGCATGATAATGCGGAAGGTTTTCCCACCATCGTGACTCTTGAGATTCTTGACGTTTTCCAGCACAAAGATGGGCGGCCTGCGTGCGTCAATAATTCGTACTACGTCAAAAAACAGCGTGCCTTGCGTATCACAGGCAAACCCGTGCGCACGGCCCAGGGCATTTTTTTTCGATACTCCGGCAAGCGAAAACGGCTGGCAGGGAAAGCCTGCGAGCAGAACATCATGTTGCGGAATGCATTGGCGAATATGCGCCTGCGCCTCAGCGTCGCTGACGTCGGTGCGAGCACTGAGCGTGACATCGCGAATGTCGGCGTTGAACTGGTGCTCATGCGGATCGCAGTACCAGTTCGCCTTATAGGTACGCACCGCATGTTTGTTCCACTCGCTGGTGAACACGCACTGGCCGCCAATCGCCTCAAAGCCATTGCGTATTCCGCCAATACCGGCAAAAAGGTCGACAAAGCGGAATGCATAATGCGGATGATGAGCGGGCGGCTTCGGCAGCAACCCAGCAAGATGCGCCTGCTCGTTTTCGCTGAGTCGGGTATTGGCACGCCCCAACGTGACGACACGTTTAACAATAGCCGGGCTCCAGTGCTGTTCCCCTACGGCAACCAGCTCGGCGACAACGGTCTTAAGATCGTAAATCTCCAGGATATGCTCCAGCAGCGCCTGAGCGTCCGGCTCGTCGGGTAACGCTACCTCGTTTGATAAGACTCGTTGTTGCATAAATTTGACCAGATACAGAAAAGGAAAAAGAAAGCGCAAATAAAGGCGAGATTATCACAGTTTGCTGGATTCTTGTGGCGCGAATCGCCGCAGCACATCCGCATCCAGCGACAGCGCGTCGCCCGCCAGTTCGGCGCTCAGTTTTGCCATAAAGTGCACCAGGAAATCAGCATTCTTTTGCGCTAATTCCCGCCCTTTCTCAGTTTGCATCGTCGCAGGCAGGCGCAGCAGTTTGGTCTGGAAATGGTCCAGCGCGTAGGTTTTGTCATCTAACGGCCGGCGATCGGCAAAGGGATCGTCAGCATCGAACAGCGCCGTATTCATCGAACCCGAGACAGCAAACACGCGAGCCAGCCCGATGGCACCCAGCGCCTCAAGCCGGTCGGCATCCTGGACAATTCGCGCTTCTTCCGTTTGCGGTGGGATCCTTGCGCTGAAGCTGTGCGCCGCTATCGCATGAGCGACAGCGCTATAACGTTCGCTGGGGAAATGGGGGAAATCGCGGCGCAGAACGTCTAAAGTTCGCTGCGCCGCCAGCTGTGAGGATTGCGCACGATCAGGGTGATTTTTCGGTAGACTCACCAGGTCGTGAAAATAACTGGCCAGCAGAATGACGAGCAAATCGACCGGCCGCCCTTCTGCTATCTGCCGGGCGGTATGCCACACCCGGCGAAAATGGGCGATATCATGTGAAGCATCGCCGTGAAACTCATGTTGTTCAAACCAGAACTCAACGTCCTGCTGCCATGCGGTTAAATCCATTTTGGGTGTCGCCTGAGTGAATATTTCACCCAGCATAGCAAGATTACAGGCGTTCTTCCTGCCCGTAGCGACGAGGGCGCGTATACCACGCAATGCCGCCCAGCAGCCCGCCGACAATGCTCAGAACCAGAAAGCCCAACAACGCGCCAAGCCATTTACCGCTGGTCGAGCCCATTTCCCCCTCAAGGGTGGCGCCGGGAATGCTCTGCACATCGCTGATGACCCAAATATAATGACCCATTGCCCAGATAAAGTAGCCGCAAAACGCGTAAAAGACCCACAGCGCCAGCTTACCGCCTGGTCCGCGGCTCGTCCTTTCTTCCATAAAAACACTCTCGTCATGCAATTCATTCAAACGGTCGTCACATTAATGATGTGACGCAAATCACATTATAACAATTTGCGTGCCGCGAGATAGTCTCCAGATCGACCTGTGGGCCACGAAGTGCCGCCACCTTGATCTCTGGCAAGTTTGCGCTGCCTGTGCCGCCATCGCTGTACCGTCGCACAGGGACAATCTCAGTATCTTTAATTGTTAATTGCCACTATTTATTCTGTTCCCATACAAAATAGTA